>JADIML010000165.1 GCA_017694765.1 Candidatus Scybalomonas excrementavium | reverse complement strand
AAACGATCATAAGGCATTTGTGTGTTTAACAAACAATCATGCAGCATAACAAAGGGGAAAGTAATCGAATACAACGTACTAACTTAGAACTATAAAAACTTTTTTGTTTTTATAGTTCTTTTTTTCGTGTTATAATAAGAGGAATAGGTGAAGTAGAGTTTTTATGATAAAAATATTTCATATAAATATTTATGTATCGAATAAAAAAGGAAGAATAGGAAGAGACGGATGATGAAAAAGAAAATTGTAATAGGGATTTTAGCCCATGTAGATGCAGGAAAGACAACATTATCGGAGAGTCTTTTATATAAAACGGGCAGTATTAGAAAATTAGGTAGGGTGGATTATAAAGATGCCTTTCTTGACACTTATGATTTGGAACGAGAAAGAGGAATTACCATTTTTTCAAAACAGGCAATCTTTTCGTTGGGAGAGCGAGAAGTCACATTGCTTGATACGCCTGGTCATGTAGATTTTTCGGCAGAAATGGAACGAACACTACAAGTGCTTGATTATGCCATACTTGTTATTAATGGAGCAGATGGAATACAAGGACATACATTAACTCTTTGGAAGTTATTGGAACGCCATGAGATACCAACTTTTTTATTCATTAATAAAATGGATCAAGTGGGAACAGATAAGCAGCAGTTATTAGATGAATTAAAGAAGAGATTAAGTCAAGGCTGTGTTGATTTTGATAAGGAACAACACGAAGAGGAGTTTTTAGAGAATATAGCAGTTTGTGATGAGAGTTTATTAGAAGAGTATTTGGAAACTGGTGAAGTAAAGCAGGAAGAGATACCAAAACTTATTAAAGAGAGGAAAGTGTTTCCATGTTTCTTTGGGTCAGCGTTAAAAGTAATCGGTGTAGAAGAATTACTAGAAGGGCTCGATACCTACATGCAGGATTCTATTTATGGAGAACAGTTTGGTGCAAAGGTTTATAAAATCGCAAGAGATGCACAAGGAACTCGTCTTACATACTGTAAAATAACAGGGGGAAGTTTAAAGGTAAAGACAACTTTAACAAATAAGAAAGAGCACGCAGGACAAAAGGAAGAGGATATTTGGCAGGAAAAAGTAGATCAAATTCGGCTATATTCTGGCGAAAAATTTGAATCTGTAACAGAAGTGCAAGCAGGAAGTGTCTGTGCTTTAACAGGACTTAGTAAGACGTATCCAGGACAAGGGCTTGGAATAGAAGCAGCCTCTGATATGCCTATATTAGAACCAGTTCTTACCTATCAGATTTTACTACCAGAAGAATGTGATGTTACAGTCATGCTAAAAAAACTACGACAATTGGAGGAAGAAGAGCCGGCGTTGCATATCGTTTGGAAAGAAGAACTTGGAGAAATCCATGCACAACTTATGGGAGAAGTACAAATTGATGTGATGAAAATTCTTATTAAAGAAAGATTTGATATAGAGGTAGAGTTTGGAGTAGGAAATATCGTTTATAAAGAAACGATAGAAGAACCTGTGGAAGGAGTCGGGCATTTTGAGCCACTTAGACACTACGCAGAAGTTCATTTACTATTAGAACCGTTAGAAAGAGGAAGTGGACTTGTTTTTGATACGATATGTAGTGAAGATGATTTGGATAGAAATTGGCAGCGTTTGGTATTATCGCATTTAGAAGAAAAAGAACATCGAGGAGTTTTAACAGGCTCTGGGATTACGGATATGAAACTGACATTAGTAGCAGGAAAGGCACATCAAAAGCATACGGAAGGTGGAGATTTTAGACAGGCTACTTACCGAGCAATTCGACAGGGACTCAAAGAAGCTAAGAGTATCTTGTTAGAGCCATATTATGAGTTTCGAATGGAGCTTCCAGCCGAACAAATTGGACGAGCTATGGCAGATGTTCAAAAAATGTATGGAATGTTTGAAGCACCAATTATGGAAGAGGAAATGGCGATTTTAACTGGTTTGGCACCAGTATCTACAATGCGAGATTATCAAAAAGAGTTTATTTCTTATACGAGAGGTCTTGGACGATTTTTTTGTAGCTTAAAAGGGTATCAGCCATGTCATAATCAAGAAGAAGTGATAGAGCTGATAGGATACGATTCGGAAAGGGATTTAGAAAATCCAACTGGTTCCGTTTTTTGTTCTCATGGTGCTGGCTTTGTAGTGCCTTGGTATCAAGTAAAAGAATATATGCACGTAGAAAGTCCGTTTTCGGAACAAAAAGAAAACAAGGAAAGCTATGAGTCTCAAAAACCAGTTTGCTCTTTTGATGATTGGATCGATGAAGATGAAATCGAAGAGATTTTTACAAGAACATATGGAGCAGGCTCGTATCGAAAGCGTAGAGTGATGACAGAGAAGAAAGTCATTGCATATGGTGATGAAAAAGAAGATACGGCTAACAATAGAAAAAGTGGAAGTTATGAGGTAAATAAAAGAGAGAATCAAAAGATAGCACATACAAAAAAACAATATTTATTAGTAGATGGATATAATATTATTTTTGCATGGGAAGATTTGAATGAATTAGCAAAGACAAACATCGATGCAGCTAGAGATAAATTAATGGACATCTTATGCAATTATCAAGGATTTAAAAAATGTGAACTCATTCTTGTATTTGATGCCTATAAAATCGAAGGACATCCAGTAGAAGTAATTGACTATCATAATATCCATGTTGTTTATACAAAAGAAGCTGAAACAGCGGATCAATATATCGAGAAATTAGTTCATGAAATAGGAAGAAAGTATGAGGTTACTGTTGCAACTTCGGATCGATTAGAGCAGATGATTATTTTAGGAGAAGGAGCAAAAAGATTATCTGCAAAAGATTTGGAACAAGAAGTTTTATTGGTAAATGAGCAGATTCGAAAAGAACATTTACAAAAACAGCAAACAGGGAAAAATTACCTATTTGATCAATTAGATGAAGAAATGGCACAGTATATGGAAGATATTAGACTAGGAAAAAAGGAATTATAGAAAATAAGAAGCTATAGAATCCATAGAAAATATAGAAACTATGTAACATGTAGAGAAGAAAAAGATGTATCAAACAGAATCGCCCCCAAAAGTTAGACATAAAATCTAACGATAGGGGGCGTTTTTTATTTCATAGGAAATACCTTGTTACATTAATTTATAAAATTGCCGTTTCCTATGAAATGAAAAAGCACTACGTGCGAAGCATGCGCAGGTCGCAATGGGGAAAATTTTACTTCGTAAACTGCGACCGCGCGACAAAGAGTACGTTGCTAGAAGTTATCGAAAGTCGCGAGGAGTGTCGGGCGCACACTTTGTTTGTAGATGAAAAATATTGTCTTTCAATCGTTTTTTTACTTATGATGCTCAAGGGGTGAAAGGCATAGACGATATTGTTTTGGAGTGATGCCATACTTTTTCTTAAAGCAATGAATAAGATGGCTACAATCGCTAAATCCTGTTTCTTGACTAATATAGTTTAAGTCATAGTCTGTAAATCGTAATAAATCTTTGGCTTTTTGAAGTCGAATGGTCAGTAAATAATGTTTACACGTCTGTCCATAGTATTGTTTAAATTCCTTTGCAAAATGAGAATAGCTCATATGGCACATAGAAGCAAGATTTTCAATTTTAATAGGTTCATGGGCATGATTGTTTATATACTCTAAAATTTCTGAAAGTTCTTTTGAAGTATGAGAAGTGGAGGAAGGTTGTTTTAGCTGTAATCCTTGCTGTACCCAAATTTTTATGAGTTCCATAACAATCAAACTATAGTAAGAATGTGCGAGTACATCATAGCCAAATTGTTTTTCTGAAACTGTTTTCACACAGGAGTCGAATAACTGTTTCATAGGGATATGAGAGATAGATTCCTGAGGGAAATAGCCAGAAATAGTAGGAGTATTTTGAGCTATTTGAAGAATATGAGAGATTTTTGGAAGTGCACTGTTTGCAATATTTAAATGGGCAGCATCGAATTTTAAAACTCCATACTGAATTGGAAGTTTCCCAGTAGAATAAATACCATGATTTTGTTTTGGATGGATAAACATAAGATCCCCTTTTTCTAACACATAATTATCGTGGTCAATTTCAATATAGGCACTTCCTTCTAGCATATAAATAATTTCAATAAAATAATGCCAGTGAGCAAGGATAGGAAACTGACAAAGGGTACTATTATAATAAAAGGCATCATATGGGTTATTTAATGTATCACTATATTCAAAAAAAGGTTTCATCAGTTACTCCTTTCGTATGGAAAATAGAATTTTACAATTTTTAAATATATTCATTATATAAGAAACAAGAAAGGAATGATATAGTCTGATAG
>JADIML010000164.1 GCA_017694765.1 Candidatus Scybalomonas excrementavium | reverse complement strand
ATTATATACTGAATAATCCGAATGTTATTCGATGTATGTTTTTTGTAAAAGAAGTGTTGGAAGAAGTAAAACGAAATGGTGGTTATATTGGAAAAAAAGTTAAGAAACGTGATAAGATGGAATTTCCTATCGAAGTATTGCAAGAATATGCGTATAAAGAGGATAAGGCAATAACTAAGTTTGTAGCTCAAATAAATGAGTGGGTGGATGAGGCGATATATAAAAAATTGAATTATAAAATAATAACACAATGGCTTAAATTAAATGAATTTTTGCAAGAAGAATATAGTGAAGAATTTGATAAAACAATAACTTTGCCAACAGAAAAAGGGATTCAAATTGGAATACGAGCAGAAAGAAGAAGTAGCAGTAAAGGGATAGAATATATGCTTGTCATCTATAATAAACAGGCACAAGAATATATCGTTCAAAATTTGGAAAAAATATTATATGGTGAAGCTGCAAATTGACATAGTTACATACTAAAATTAATATGGGTATCAATGTTAAAACAAGGTAATATAAATTTTGAAACGAAACAACAACATTAAAAAACGATCGCAAAAAAAGAAAGGCAATAAAAATATGGATAAAAGATTAGAAAAACAGGCACAAAATATTTTAGAAAAATTTGAATTTAGAAATATTAAACAAGAGGAAGCCGAACAAGCAGTAGTTATTGAACAGGTTTGTTTTCCACCAAATGAAGCGTGTTCCAAAAAGCATATGGTAGCTCGAATTGCCGCAGCAGAAGATTTATTTTTAGTGGCAGTGGATAAGGAAACAGGAAAAATAGCAGCATTTTTAAATGGAATTGCTACAGATGAAAGTTGTTTTCGAGATGAATTTTTTACAGATGCTACTTTACATAATCCAAAAGGAAAAAACGTTATGATACTTGGCTTATCTGTATTACCAGAATATCGTGGACAAGGGCTCGGAAGAGAAATAGTGAATCAATATTTACAAAGAGAGAAAGCAAGATGCCGACAAGAAATGGTTCTTACTTGTTTAAAAGAAAAAGTGGATATGTATAAAAAATTTGGATTTGTAGATTGTGGAATGGCTCATTCAACTTGGGGTGGAGAAGACTGGCATGAAATGAAGTATATGTTATAAGTTGTCATCAGGTTCTAAAGAGAATAAAAGAAAATGGACAGGGAATACTGAAAATCTGAAAAAAGCTATTGTATTTATGATGAAAAATCATAAAACAATAGCTTTTTTGTGCTTAATAATGTCAGAAATTTGACTATAGGAAAGACCCAAACCATATATTTGACACTTTTCTTATCTCTTATAGGAATCCACTTTTTTAAGAAGCAGATCGAAATACCCAAAGATTTCGAGTCTGTCCTTTAATCTTAGAAAGATCCCAAAGTTTTTCTGAGTTTTTTCTGCTATTTGGATCATTTATTTGGATTTTTCCGTTTTTATATCCAGTCAATACAATAAAGTGTCCTGTTGTTGTAAAATCTCCAGGTCCCATAATTGCTACAATAGGATTTCCTACATTTAAGTTATCAATGATACGTTTTTCAACGAAAGGAATTTCAGTGACATCAAAGCCAAGTTTTACACCACCTTCTGAAAATAAAGTCCAAGAAGAGCCATTCCCATTTGAAGCATAACCGTTAGATTCGGCGAATTTAGCCATAGAAATAGGCGTCATTGTCATGTCACCTGTCAAATAGATGGATACCATAGACAGACAAGTAGGACCACAACCAGTAAGTCCAAAGAAATTACCTGCATACTGCTCATATCCCCATCTCTGATCCCACTGGAAAAGAAGTGGAACGGAAGAAGTGTGAATAGAATCTACGGTTGCAGAAGGAGGATTGTCCTTTTTTAATGGATATTCAAATACAAATTGCTTTGTTTCTGGATTTCTTTCATAAAGTTCAATCAGTTCTGTTGGATAATCCGAGAGAAGAAGTCCATGTTTTTTCGCATATCGTTTTAGTTTTACTGTTTTTGGGGAAAGGGGGATTTCATTTTCAATACTATCTAATAAAGCTTCACTTTTTCCCGTTGTTAGAGTTAGAATGATGCATAAAATGACCACAATCCATAGAAAGGTTAGAGGATGTTTGGCCTTTTTTCTTTTTCCTCTGATAGCATAATCGATCTTTTTAGTAGGTGTTTTTGTTTCATAAGTTTTCGGATTTGGTGTTTGATCTATTCGTTTCATAAAAGTTGTCCTTTCTTGTTTTCTTTGTTTTTCTATATGTATCATACAAAAAAGGACAACTTTGTTCTCTCATATTTTCAAACAAAATTCACCATTTTTTCTCTAGAAATTCTTACGATTTTCTAACATTGTGTTTGAACTATGTTCATTTATATAGAATACAACCGTTCATCGTTTGTATGGGTTTGGTTGTCAATGTTTTGAGAAGTAGTTTCTGTTGTTTTAGGTAGTGGTAGCTTTACGGAAAATGTCACTTGATTTTCTGCACTTTGGGCAAAAATTTCTCCACCATGGAGTTTTACAATCTCCTTTGCAATGGCAAGACCAAGCCCAGCACCACCACTTTTTGTATTACGAGAAGTGTCTAGGCGAAAGAACTGCTCAAAGATTTGATTCAGCTTTTCTTCTGGTATTGTATTTCCAATATTTTGTACCGTTAGTAAAAGATGTGTATGTTCTATTTTTAAAGCAATAGAAACGGTACTATTTGGATAACTGTAGTTGACAGCATTTCTCAATAAGTTATCAAAAACTCTTTGGAGTTTATCTGGATCACATCGATAGAAATAGTCTTTTGGTGCATCCAGCTCACAAGTCAACTCCTTATCTGAAAACATCGGTTGAAATTCAAAAATAGTCTGTTCTAACATTCTCGATAGGTTGATATCTGAGAGTTCTAGCGTAAGATGGGTAAGACTAAAACGAGTAATTTCAAAAAATTCATTGATTAAGTCTTCTAACCGTTCTGCTTTTTCTAAAGCCACACCTAAATATTTCTGTTGCAGTTTTGGAGAAATTTCTCTCTCATCATTTAGGAGTGTTAAATATCCAATGACCGAAGTGAGAGGAGTTTTTAGATCGTGGGCGAGATAGACAACTAAATCATTTTTACGCTGTTCCGCTTCCATAGCCAGTCGTTGGCTATTTTTTAAATTGTCTCGGACAGAGTTAAGATAAAGTGCCACAGGCTGTAATTCTTCTGAAAAGATAACGTCTTTCTCGGTGTCGAGAAATAAATTTTCAGAGGCAATTAGAAATTCATCTAAATAGCGACAAGCCTTTCTAAGAAAATAGATACCTAGACCAATAGCTCCACTCATTACATACGACAATAGTATTGGAGTTATGAACTTCCAAGCAAAATGAACGAAGAGAAAAAAGTTTTCCGTTCCATACCAGATTCGGCTTTTATAATACACATATGCCATAAAAATTCCCAAAGCTCCTGTAAACAGATAGAGAAGATAGTATAGGATAAAACGTTGTACTAACGTATAGTTTAGTCTTTGAGAAAGATGATAAATTTCTTTTTTATTTACTATTCTATTCAATTTGATACCCCACTCCCCATACAGTTTTAATATATTTTGGATTTTTTCTAGAATCGTTCATTTTTTCACGAATACGACCAATATGGGTCATTACCGTATTGTTGCTATTAAAAAATTCTTCACCCCAGACTTGCTCAAAGATTTCTTCTGAGGAAACAACTCGTCTGTGATTTTTACATAAATACCATAAAATCGAAAATTCTCTCGGTGTCAGTATGAGTTCTTTTCCATTGAGTGTGCAAGAATGGGAAGTTAAGCTAATAGATAGACCTCGGATATCGATCGTTTCTTCCGTGGATTTCTCGGTCATAACTTCTGGGTGGTTGTATTTTTCATAGCGTCGAAATTGTGTTTTTACTCGAGCAACCAATTCCAGTGGATTAAAAGGTTTTGTAATATAGTCATCGGCTCCGATTGTGAGACCAGTAATTTTATCGATATCTTCCATTTTAGCAGTGAGCATAATAACTGGATAAAAGTGTTTTTCACGTATTTTATGACACAGTTTAAATCCATCGATATCTGGAAGCATAATATCTAAAATTGCCATAGAAAGGTCTTCTTGTTCGATACAAGTAAGAGCATCTGTGCCATTATCAAATTTTAGAACATCCCAGCCTTCCGCCGTCAAATATAATTCAACCAAATCAGCAATAGACTGTTCATCATCTACCACCAAAATCTTTTTCTTCATGATAGACATCTCCTTTGCTAGCATTTTGTTATAGCAATAGTATAGCAAAAAAAGGGGAAAAATGACAGAATATCTTTGTTTTAGTATTGTTGTAGTAAGGAGGTGTTTGAATCAATTCATTATGATTCTTTTATGAACGAGTATTGTATAGTATAGAATATATCAATATATAATTGAAAAAATCAATATTACATGGTATATTTAGATAAAATGTTGATTTCAAAATGGAGGAAATAATGTCAATTAATTATAATAGGTTATGGAAACTTTTAATAGATAGAGGTATGAGTAAGACCGCGTTAAGAGAAAAGGCAGGAATTACAACAAATGCTTTGGCAAAGCTTGGAAAGAATGAAAATGTATCAACAGAAATACTTTGTAAAATTTGTACAGTTTTGCACTGTCAAATGGAAGAGATTGTAGAAGTGGTAGTCGATGAAGAACATGAAAATACTATAAAATAATAAACTGCTAAAGACAAATAAAAGAAGTATAGAAAGAGGGATAGACGAGTGTATACGACAATAGAATTATTTGCTGGAGCAGGTGGATTAGCGTTAGGGGTCGAACAAGCAGGATTTGAAGCAATAGGGTTGATTGAATTTGACAAAGATGCAGCAGATACGTTAAAGAAAAATCGACCTACTTGGAACGTAATAAATGATGATATTGCTAATATATCATGTCTTGATTTAGAAAAGTACTTTGGTATTAAAAAAGGAGAATTAGATTTATTATCTGGTGGGGCACCTTGTCAGGCATTTTCTTATGCAGGAAAAAGACTAGGATTAGAAGATGCAAGAGGAACTCTTTTTTATCATTATGCGCTATTTTTAGAAAAATTGCAGCCTAAGATGTTTTTATTTGAAAATGTAAAAGGGTTAAAAAGTCATGATCGTGGTAGAACATATAAAACTATGATTGATATTTTCGAAAAAGCAGGGTATGTAATAGAGTATCAAGTTTTAAATGCATGGGATCATGGTGCGCCACAAAAAAGAGAACGATTAATAACAATAGGGTTGCGTAAAGATCTAGTATGTTGCACATCGATTGCATTTCCTAAAAAAAGAGAGTACAAGCCTGTATTAAGAGATATTTTATTAGATTGTCCCAAAGGCCCTGGTGTAGAATATGGGGAAACAAAGAGAAAAATTTTTAAATTAGTGCCACCAGGAGGATACTGGCGAGATATTGATCCTAAAATTGCAAAAGAGTATATGAAAAGTTGTTGGGATATGGAAGGTGGGAGAACTGGTATATTAAGAAGATTAAGCCTAGATGAACCATCTCTTACAGTTTTAACATCTCCGTCACAAAAGCAAACAGAGAGATGTCATCCACTAGAAACGAGACCATTTACAGTTCGAGAAAATGCAAGATGTCAAACCTTTCCTGATAGTTGGGAATTTTGTGGAAGAGTTACATCTCAGTACAAACAAGTCGGGAATGCTGTTCCAGTGAGTTTATCTTATGATATTGCAAAAGAAATTTATCATTCACTTGAGAAATTAAAAAACAGATAGAAAAGGGGAGAAAGAATGGATTGGAATTTAAATTTTATTAGTGAAAGTGATTTTATAGAACATGTTAGAGCTACTATTGAAAAATATGGAGAAAAACTTGAGT
>JADIML010000163.1 GCA_017694765.1 Candidatus Scybalomonas excrementavium | reverse complement strand
TCATCGTCTTATCCCTTTCTTATGTAAGACTTTTCGTATCTTACCATAATGCTTCTTTTAATACTAATACAACTGGACAATGATCAGAACCCAAAATATCTGTATGAATTTGGGCATCTTTCATACAATCCTTTAAACGTTCTGAGACACAAAAATAGTCAATCCGCCATCCAGCATTTTTCTCACGAGCTTTAAATCGATAGGACCACCAACTATATTTACCTATTTCTTCTGGATAAAAATAACGGAAGGAATCCAGAAATCCTGCTTCTAATAACTTCGTAAATTCTGTCCGCTCTTCATCGGTAAATCCAGCATTTTTACGATTCGTTTTTGGATTTTTTAGATCAATTTCTTCATGTGCTACATTCATATCACCACATACAATCACTGGCTTTTTCTGATCAAGCATTACTAAATAGTTTCTAAAATCTTCTTCCCATTTTAGACGATAATCCAAACGCTTTAGTTCATTTTGAGAATTTGGTGTATAGACAGTTACCATATAAAATTTTTCAAATTCTAACGTAATAACACGGCCTTCTTGATCATGCTCTTCGATGCCAATTCCATAGGAGACAGACAGTGGCTCTTTCTTTGTAAAAATAGCTGTTCCTGAATATCCTTTTTTCTTCGCATAATTCCAATATTGATAATAACCATCTAATTCTAAGTCGATTTGCCCTTCTTGTAACTTACTTTCTTGAATACAAAAAATATCGGCATCGACTTCTTTAAAGTAATCTAAAAATCCTTTCGTAACACAAGCCCGAAGCCCATTTACATTCCACGATACTAACTTCATTCTCGTTTTCTCCTTTTTATTTTATTATCCTATCTATTTCCCTATAAGCAAGAAAAACTGCCACAAAGCAATGACTATATGTTTTGCGACAGTTTTTCATTTCTTTTATTTTACTATATCTTGCTTAGTATCAATATCAAACAATTCCTTTTCCTCATTGACCTCTACGCATAAAACTTCATCTTCATGACGTCGTAATACTTGCTTTCCACCAGTATCACCAGATAACGCGAGCAACTCTTCTATATATTTTGGATGAAAAATAACAGGGTTACCCATTCTTTCTCCATAACATAAACAAGCGATTGTTTTCTCGCTCTTTTGATATGCTGTCACTAATTTTAGTAGAGATTCTTTTGAAAGATATGGTTGATCACATACCGCAAATAAAATTCCTACAAAATGTTCTTTCTTTTCTAGAAGTGCTTGAATTCCAAGTTGTATCGAATGAGAAATCCCTTTCTCTGGACTTTCATTCATAACAATTTCAAAGCCCTCAACTTGATCTTTCATTTCTAAAAACTGGGTTACAAGTATTGGTATTGTATGCGAAAGAGCTTTTAACTTATTCAACATATGAAGATACATCATCTCTCCATCAATTTCATAAAACTGTTTTCTTCCACCAAATCGCTTACTGTTACCAGCTCCTAACAGGATAATCGCTAATTTATCATTTCCACTATTCATAAATTGCTTTTAATACTTGTTTCTTACAAAATGCAAAATACTCATGAATATCGAAACTGCCCTCATCAATTAAATACTGAAGAGAAGCTCCTTCTAATAAAGAAACAAGCATATATGGAATCGATAATCTTTTTTCTTTTGAAAGATCTGGTACATATTTATCAAGAAGAACACCTATCTCATCTCTCCAACCTTGGAACGATTTACAAAACTCAGTTCGCATTGTTTCATTGATTCTACCTTGGATCCAAAAATCAATCTCTGCATAGTCATATGCTGTTTCTTGCAAAATAAAGTCTAGTTTTTGCTGAAAAAAAGTATCTAATTGACTCTCTAAAGTATCTTCACAGTTCATACTTAATTGTTTTCTTAGTTCAATACAACGATTTAATACTTTTTTTTGTAATGCAATCATTAAATCATTTTTTGTCTTAAAATAATAGTGTACATTGGATTGTACCATATTTGCTTCTTCTGCAATCAGATGCATTCTTGTTCCACTAATTGTCTTTTCTTTTACAATTTGAAGCGCTGCATCAAGCACTTTGTCCTCTGTTTTCTTGTCTTCAAATCCTACATAATCTTTCATTGTTTCTATCCTTCTCTAGTGCATTCTTTTTTGTGCTAACTTTCTCCTATATTGTTGGATTATATAGTATAATTTTCTCCTAGACAAGATCAAACAATCAATTTTATTATAAGCAAACTGAAATTTTGTGAGATTTTACAGATTTTTTTTCATTATTCATCAAATACTTATGAAATTATTCCTTAGCCTTCGTTATTTTCAAACTGATCCAGTAACTCTTCAAATAATTTTAAAGCACTATTTACTGGTTCTTTTGTTAACATGTCCACATCGCATAATTTTAATAAGCGAATTGGATCCATAGAACAGCCACCTTGTAAAAATTTAAAATAACCTTCTTTTGCCTTTTCATCTCCTGCCAAAATCTTTCTACTAATCGCAATGGCAGCTGAATAACCTGTGGCATATTGATATACATAAAATGGTGTGTAGAAATGAGGAATTCTAGCCCATTCCATCGCAATTTCTTCATCAATTACCATATCTTCTCCATAGTATTTCACATTGAGATCATAGTAAATCTGACATAAGTTTTCTGCTGTTAATGTCTGGTTGTTTTGTATCATTTCATGGGTAATCATTTCAAATTCTGCAAACATTGTCTGACGATATAAAGTCGTTCTAAACTGCTCCATGAAATAATTAATTAAATAATCTTTTTCCTCTTTGGAAGTTGTTTGTTTTAGTAAATAATCCATTAAAATAGCTTCGTTACAAGTAGATGCCACTTCTGCTACAAATATCTTATATCCTGCATATAAAAATGGCTGTGCTTTATCTGAATAATAAGAGTGCATGGCATGTCCCATTTCATGAGCTAATGTAAACATACTATTTAAATTCTCTTGGTGATTTAAAAGCACATATGGATGAATTCCATAAGCCCCCCAAGAATATGCTCCAGAACGTTTTCCTTGATTTTCATATACATCAATCCAACGATTTTCAAAGCCTTCTTTTACAATAGAACGATACTCTTCTCCAAGCGGTTTTAATGACTCATAAACGATTTGTTTTGCTTCTTCATATGAGATTTTTTTATCCACATTAGCAACCATTGATGTATAAATATCATACATATGAAGTTCATCAACTCCTAAACGCTCTTTTCGAATCTTCATATAACGGTGCATAAGAGGTAAATGTTCATGAACAGAAGCAATTAAATTTTTATAAACTGGAATTGGAACATTGGAATTATCAAGGCTCATTGCCATAGAACTTTCATATTTTCTCGCTTTTGCATAAAACCATTCTTGTTTTAAATTAGCACGATAAATAGCAGATAACGTGTTTTTATGCTCCTTATATGCTTTATACGTATTAGTAAATGCACTTTTTCTTAAAACTCTATCACTGCTTGAAAGGTATGAAAGAAAACGCCCATGTGTTAAAGGAAGTCTTTCACCAGCTTCATTGATAACGTCATCAAAATGAATATCTGCATTATCAAACATAGAGAAAATATCAGATGGTGCGTTTCCCATATCACTTGTTTCTGCTAACATATGTTCTAATTCTGCTGAAAGAACATGTTCTCTTTGTCTTGTCATTTCTTGTAAAAATTTCTTATACGCAGACATTTCCTTTTGTTCCATCCATTGTTCTAATATGGCAACATCAATGGCTAAAATTTCAGGTGTCATAAAAGAAACTGTGCTCTCAAAACGGCTCATTGCACTGCTAGAACGATCCGATAAATCTTGATAAAAACTATTTCCTGTATCTTGATGATAGCGTTGGTTGGCATAAACATAGAGTTTTTCCATTTTTTGTGCAAGTGCTGTATATTGATCCAGATATTCTTTAAGCACTTGATAGGATTGTGATAATCTTCCTTTATACGATTGTAAATGCTCCATTTGTTCAAAAGAAAGGGCATAATCTTCTTCCCATTTTTCATCTGTTTCATAAATATCTTCCACTTTCCAAGTATGTTCTACTTGTACTTCTTCTCGTGTTATAATTCTTTGTTCACTCATGTTTCTCTTCCTTTCTTTTTTTAACTTTTATAAATGTAAAATCAAGTCTTTTAGCACACTTTCAAAGCATATCCCGTCATTTTTTGGTATGTTTTGTTCTCTTGTAATAATAAGTGCTTTATAAATAAATTGTGCAGAAAGTTTTATCGCTTCTTTTGTGGAAATTCCTAACATTTCTGCTCCTGTTATAATGGCACTAAAGACATCTCCTGTTCCCGGTCTACTTTCCATAATTTTTTCAGTTCCTAAAAAACCTTCGCTTCCACCTTGTTCATAAAAATAATTGAATACCTGTTCTTCATACTCTAGCCCAGTGATAATTACTTTATTAGGACCTTTTTCACAAAGACGTTGTCCAATTTGTTTCAAATTTTCTTTTGTAACTTTTACTGAGGAATATTCTAAATCAAGTAAACGACAAGCCTCTGTCAAATTGGGAGTCAATACATCTGCATATTGAATCAGGCGTTTCATTTCTTCACACATTTCCTCTGTATAGGTAGCATATAAAACTCCATCATCTCCCATCACAGGATCAATAATTACCTTTGTATGCTTCATTCGAAACTTTTCTATGAACTGAATGACCAATTCTATTTGTTCTTTCGAACCAAGAAATCCAGTCGTAATTCCATCAAAAGTGACATCCAACTCTTTCCAATTATTCATGTAATCTTCCATATGACTTGTATAGTCATCAAAATAATAAGTTGGATACCCTGTGTGTGCGGATAAAATGGCTGTAGGCAATATACATCCTT
>JADIML010000015.1 GCA_017694765.1 Candidatus Scybalomonas excrementavium | reverse complement strand
AAATATATTAGAACAAGATTATGAATATAAGGAGAATGTTGCCTTATTCACAAAGATTGATGTAGATCGTGTATATGATAAGGTGTTATTTGATAAAATAGATATTAGTGTTCCAATAGATATTTTTAAGATAGAAGAATTAGAATTTAAGGATTTAGAAAGATTTAGAGATAATATTTTAAAAATTGAGAAACAGGAAAAAGTAACTAAGTCAGATAAAATTGTATCAACATATAATAGATTATATAATCAGATGAAAATAGAAGGAATAAAATATTCCAATACACAAATAGGAAAATTGCATCTGTATCATTTATACAGTAAGTTGAATGAAATATTAGTTTCTTAAATAAGAGGTGATGGTATGGCTGAAAAATTAAAAGTAAAAGATATTATTAATACAAAATTAGCGGATGATAATAATAAAGGAGATTGTATTTATAATGAAATTGTAGAATTATCAAAAAAAACAGATGAGATAACTGTTGATTTCGAAGGAATCCAATTGGTAAATACTGCGTTTTTAAATAACGCAATTGGTAGACTATTTAACTCAAAAGAGTTTGATCTAACAAAATCTCATATTACAATTACTCATTTAGGTAGTGATATGATGCCTCTATTAAAGGAAAGTATTAAAGTTGCAAAATTAAAATATATGAAATAAAGAAAATAAATTTTATAATTGGTTAAAAAATGTTATACCAATAGAAATAGGCTATCCCATAGTAATAAGATAGCCTATTTCTATTGGTATTTGTATTAAAGTATAGTAGATTATTAATCATACCAAATGAAAATGACTCTATATCAATAGTTGGAGACAGTGCATTTTCTTATATCTATTATACTAAAATGTTGTATGTTTTCCATGAGGTGATTCTCATCATCGAATAGTGATTCTCTACTAAATGAAAAAAGCTCTTTCTCTCTTCTTTTTTGACTGGGATTATATTATAATAGGAAGAAAGTTTATTCGTCACAAGAGAGAAATTGGAATAGAACAACGGATAGATAGGAAATTTCAGCTAAAGGAGAAAGAGGAAATAAAATGAAAACTTACAAAATTGGCGAAATTGCGAAGATGCTAGGAATCAGCTCAGAAACGATTCGTAATTATGAGAAAAAAGGACTGATTAAGCCTTATAAAGAGGAAGAATCCCACTATCGTTTTTATGATATTATACAGATTAATTATTTAATTAACTTACAAAGATTTCAAAAATATGGATATTCATTACATGAGATCGGTGAGATCATGAAGACAGAATCGATACCAGAGATGACAGAATCTTTAAAACTGAAAGAAGAGAGGATTTTACAAGAAGCCTTTTATATGCAGTTAAAGTTAGAAAGCATGCACGCCAATATACAATGCTTAAAAGAAGCACAAAGTGCCAAGCAAGGTTGTTTTTTAGGGCAACGTCCAGCACTTTATCGTATCAATTATCAAAAAAATCATGAGCTAGTTCAAGAAGAAGGAGTGCAAAGAGAGTTAGTAAAATGGCTAGAACACTCGGATATTACGTTTATGTCAGGTTCTGTTTCTTTAGAGAATTTATTAAAAGGAGAAAATAGCTTTGACTTTGGGCTTTGTATGGATGAGAAAACAGCGAAGTTTCTAAAAATTGAGGAAAATGAAACAGTAAAATTTTATGAGAGTTGTCCTGCTATTGTGTTTTATTATGAAGCAAAACAGAATAGCGATTTTCAGGATGCTACAAAAATGTTATTGGATTTTGCGAAAGAAAATCAATTCATTCTGAATGGAGAGAGTGTATCTAGAGTGTTGTTGGCGAGATGGCAAGATGAAGAAAGTTATTTCATTTCTCATCTTGTATGGGTGCCGTATAAAAAATTTAAAAAAAGGTATTGACTTTAAACTATGTTTAGGGTTTATGATTTTGGATGAAAAAAGACAGAAACACTATGAAAGTGACAAAAAGAAATCGTTTTCATAGAGGTTTACAAAATTTTAGTTAAGGAATAGGGTGATGGAGATATGAAATTTACAAAAAATCAATGGATTGTATTTATTGTCGTATTTTTCATAGGGATTTTTGCTAATCTTGATAAGAGTATGATCGGATTTACTGCGGATAACTTGATTAGCACCTATGGATTTACAAAGGAACAGATGGGTAACTTATCCTCTGTATTTTATATTAGTTTTATTTTAGTAACTATTCCAGGCGGTTGGCTTGTTGACCGATTTGGATATAAGAAGTTTGTTATTGTTTCTTTAACAATTCTTATGGTATTTTCTTTCCTATTTGGAAATGTAAGTAGCTTATTTGCTATTTTATTCTTAAGATTTATGGTTGGATTTGGTCAAGCTGGTTATACAAATGGTGCGCCAAAGATTATTAGTGATAACTATGCAAGTGATCAATGTGCAAAAGTTCAGTCATTTGTTGTAGCAACTGCAGGTATCGGTGGTATTTTAGCAAGTACCGTTGGAGCGAAAATGATCCGTTCTAATTGGCATCATGCTTATTATTTCTTATCTGCTGGTTACTTAATTGCACTTCTTGCTGTTATTTTCTTATTAAAAGAAAAGAAAGTAGAAAAAGTACAGACACAAGAAGTAGCTGAAAAAATTGGATTTTTTGACGCTTGGAAAAATAAAAATACAATTTTATTAGCGATTTCCGTGTTATTTAGTAACTTAGTTGGAGTAGCGATGTTATTCTGGCTTCCAAATGTACTTCGTGTAAACTTTGGATTTAACGATTCTAATGTACTTTCTGAAATTATGGTAGGATTTTATGTGGTTATGACCATTGCAATGGCATCAGGTGGTCCAATCATTACAAAATTCTTTAAAGGAAAAGAATTAACATTCATCTTTGGTGCTTCTGTTTTAACAGCGATTTGTGTTGTTGTGTTTATTATGGCACCAGCTTATGAAGTAGCAATCATTGCGCTATATGTTGCGAACTTCTTAATGATGATTGCATTCTCTGGATTATTAGCAGTTCCATATCAGTTAGTTCCAAGAAAGATGATAGGTTCTTCCTTTGCTGTATTAAACATAGGAGCTTTTATTGGAGGTATCATTTCTCCACAGCTTGTTAGTGCTTTAGCAAAAGAAGATAGTTATTTATACTCCTTTATTGGACTTGCTGTTTGTATGGTAATTTCAGGTGTTGCAGCTTTATTAGTGAAGAAGCCACAAGAAAATTAAAAAATAGAAAGAAATATTAAGGCGAAAGTTTTTACTTTCGTCTTAAAAAACATAAAAACAAAAACATAAGAAATATTTTATAAGTTTCTTATGCTAGTAAATCATTGACATATGTGAGTATGATACATCACATGATTTGTTATTTTTTATCATATAGGAGGTATTAGAGATGAAAGAATGGTTTGATAAAATTCCAGTTCAGGAGATGATAGAATGGAGAAGACATATCCATGAAAACCCAGAACTTTCCTTTGAAGAATTTAAAACATCTGCTTTTGTAGAGGAAAAATTACGTTCTTTTGGAAATATCGAAATTCAAAAGCCAGTAGGTACAAGTGTATTAGGGATTATTCGAGGGGCCAAAGAAGGAAAAACGATTTTACTTCGTGCAGACATGGATGCTCTTCCTATGCAAGAAGAAGGCGATTTACCTTTCCGTTCTAAAGTAGAAAGTGTTGCACATACTTGTGGACATGATACCCATACAGCAATGCTCTTAGCAACTGCTAAAGTATTATCTGAAATGAGAGATGAGTTACATGGAACTGTAAAATTAATTTTCCAACATGCAGAAGAAAAAGCGCCAGGTGGAGCGACACAGATTATCGAAACAGGTGTATTAAATGATGTAGATGCTGTAGTCGGTGTGCACATTATTCCGAATTTACAAACAGGAAGTATTCATGTACATAAAGAAGGTGCGGCTACAACAGCAGCAGATGGATTTTTCTTACATATTCAAGGAAAAGGAAGTCATGGTTCTATGCCTCAAAATGGAATCGATCCAATTATTGTAGGGACACAGATTATTAATCAGCTTCAAACAGTTGTATCCCGTTATGTAACACCAGGAGAACTTGCTGTTATTTCTGTTGGAGAATTTAAAGCAGGAGATGCTCCAAATATTATTCCAGATAAGGCTTATATGAGTGCTTCTATTCGTACAGTCAATGAAGAAACTCGTAATAAAGTAGAACAAAGAGTGAAAGATATTATTGATAATGTATGTAAGACATATGGAGCTACTTATGATTTAGATTATATTAAATCTTATATGGCAGTTATCAATGATGCAAATTTATCAGAGCTTGTATTAAAGAGTGCCAAAGAAGTAATTGGAGAAGACATGGTACATGAAGCGCCAATGACAAGTGCTAGTGAAGATTTCTCTTATTATCAAACAATTGCGCCAGAATGTTTTGTTATTCTTGGTGGTGGTACAGCCGAAGAAGGATGTGGATTTGCAAATCATCATCCAAAGTTTAAGATTCAGGAAGAGTCTATGATATCAGGGGTAAAGACAGAAGTGCAAACCGTTTTAAACTTCTTACAAGCATAATTTATTCTTATCGAAAAATTGAGCGATAGGAGGTTAAGAACAAGAAATATATAATTTTAAATATGATAGGTATTGTAGCTGGTGGATTCATAAGTGGTAATATAAAAAAGTTTATTTCTAAGACGCAAGTAGATGCAGTCTTATTAATCACTAATATATGTATTGCAGTGATTGGAATTCAAGGAGCAATTGCCACGAAAGAACCAGTACTTCTTATTGTTAGCTGTGTAATCGGTGCTATAGTTGGAACTGCATTTGATTTAGATGGAAAGCTTAATAGCTTTGGAGATTTTTTGAAGCGAAAGTTTAAAGGCAGTGATGATGATTTTGTAAAAGGATTTTTAACAGTCTTTATGGTACAATGTATAGGTTCTATGGCGATTATAGGACCATTAGATTTAGGACTTCAAAATGATCCGTCGATTATGATATTTAAAATTATATTAGATACATGTAGTTCTGTAATTTATGGTGCTATGTATGGGTATGGTGTTGTGCTATCTGGACCGTTTGTATTTCTATATGAAGCTGTTATTTTTCTAATGGCAGAAGTTCTATCACCATTATTGACAACACAAGTAGTAAATGAGATTTCTGCAGTTGGTTCTGTACTAATTTTCGCATTATCTCTAGATCTATTGAATATCGTTCGAATTAAGATAGCAAATTATTTGCCTGTATTACTTGGACCGATCATATATGGTTTGCTTTGTATTGTTATAAAATAAATAAAAAAAGGGATAGACCATAAAAATTAAATAACATAATGCAGATAGAAGTTCGGCAAATAAAATAGATGGTTATAGTATATGGAGAGTATGCTGTAACCATTTTTTATGTTATAGGAAATTCCTCGCAAAGCGAGTTATCCTATTGACATTTCTATTTTGTTTGATAGCAGGAAGTTAAATCTACGAATGAAGAGATAAAAACAAAAATATTTTGTATAGAATTAGCAAAACTAAAGTTAATATTTTATAAAAGCGTGTAATAACAAAGCACACTTTATTCCATTATTTGTGAAAATGTGTTGTCAATAAAGTTAGAAATTTGATATAGTATGAATATATTGAAATGATATAGCTAGTAAGGGTGAGTAAGCGGAACTCATTCATCCTAGGCAGAGAATAGCAAGCACGAAGTGTTGCAAAGTAACGAGTCGTGGAGTAGCACAAATTCATGATAGAGTGAGTGGAGGGAATTCTATGGGAAAAACATGCTGTGAGTTATGTGGAAATTATAGTTACAATGAAGAATTGGAATATTATGAGTGTGAAGTAAATTTAGATGAAGATGAGATGGCAAGGTTTTTGTTGAATACTTTTTATGAGTGTCCGTATTATCAACATAATGATGAGTATAAAATTGTGCGTAGACAGATATAAAGAAAGGGGTATATTTTGGTTGCATTTCAAATACATCTTATGTATAATAGGAAAGTATATCCAATCAAATTAAATTAGTAGTGTAAAAAAGTGATGAATTATTTGATAGAAGATAGAGCAAATAAGTAAGGTAGAGTAAGAAAGGAGGATGTGGAACGAATTCCACAAAGAAAGCCTATGACATTTCAAGAAAAATTACAAGAATATGCAAAGTTAATTGTTAATATTGGTGTGAATGTTCAAGAAGGACAAGATATTGTACTTCGTTGTCCAGTAGAATGTTATGAATTTGGTAGAATGATTGTAGAAGAAGGGTATAAAGCAGGTGCCAAAGAAGTCATTGTTCACTGGGGAGATGAACAGGTATCAAGACTTACTTATGATTACGCCGATCTTTCTGTCTTTGAAACTGTCCAAGAATGGCAGGCAGAATCTCGCAATAAATATGCAAGAGAAGGGGCTTGTTTTATTACAATTTCTGGTGGAGATCCAGAAATTTTCAAAGGGGTAGATAGTGCTAAATTAAAAGCCTATGCAAAGGCTTGTGATAAGGCCTTTGAAGAATTTTATAATCGAATGATGGCAAGCGAAATTCCTTGGAATGTAGTTGCTGTGCCAAATAAAAAATGGGCAATGAAAGTATTTCCAGAACTTTCTGAAGAGGAAGCTGTAGAAAAACTTTGGGAAGCTGTATTTTTTGCAGTTCGTATTGGAGAAAGTGATGTTGTAGAAGCATGGAGAAAGCACAATCAATCTTTAGCAGAGCAATGTAAGAAGTTAAATGAACTCCAGTTTGAAAAATTACATTACAAAAATAGTCTTGGAACAGATTTTATCGTTGGTCTTGTAGAAAACCATATTTGGGAAGGTGGAGCAGAAGAAGATAGTAAAGGTGTTACTTTTGTTGCTAATATGCCAACAGAAGAAGTATTTACAATGCCAGATTGTCGTGTAGCAGATGGTAAGGTTGTAAGTTCTTTACCACTTTCCTTTGAAGGGACATTAATTAAGAATTTTAGTCTTACTTTTAAAAATGGACGTGTGGAAGAGTTTACGGCTGAAGAAGGGTATGAAGCATTAGAGCGTCTACTTAATTCTGATGAAGGAAGTAGACATTTAGGTGAAGTGGCTCTCGTACCATACAAATCCCCAATTTCTCAGATGAATATTTTGTTTTATAACACATTATTTGATGAAAATGCTTCTTGTCATTTTGCCTTTGGAGAGTGTTATCCAACGACAGTAAAAGGTGGAACAAAAATGACTGCAGAAGAAATTACAAAAGTAGGTGGGAACCATTCTATGAATCATGTTGATTTTATGGTCGGAACATCTGATTTATGTATTACAGGAATCACTAAAGAAGGAAAAGAAATTCCTATTTTTGAGAATGGGAACTGGGTACTATAAAGAGAGGAGTTCCATTATGAATCCAGTATTTAAACAGTTAAAGCAAGAATTAGATCGTGTCCAAAGTTTATTCATGGCTCTTACATTATTCGATTGGGATAGTGCCACACAAGCGCCAAAAGAATCAATTGGATTAACGTCTAAGGCGATTGGTATTTTATCCAATGAATATTATAATGCTCTAATCAATGATAAAGTAAAAAGGTTATTAGTACAGTTAGAGGGCGAAACCGATCTTGATGATTATGAAAAAGCAGTTTTAAAAGAAGTAAAAAAGGATTATGAAGAGATGGAGCTTATTCCAGCAGATGAATATCAGCAATATTCTGAGTTAGTATCAAACTCGAAGTCTATTTGGGAAAAAGCAAAAAAGAATCATGATTTTGAACAATTTGCTCCAACATTAGAAGAAGTAATTGGATTTAAAAAGAAATTTGCAGATTATACTATAAAGGCAAAAGGTGGATTTTCTAGCCGTTATGATAAGTTGTTAAATGATTATGAAGAAGGATTTACAACAAAACAATTGGATGAGTTTTTTTCACGATTAAAAGAAGCTATCGTTCCTCTTGTTCAAATGGTTGTAGAAAAAAAGGATAAAATTCAAAAAGAATATGCAACTCGTCTGTATCCAATCAAAGAACAAGAAGAATTTAATATATTCCTTACAAATTACCTTGGGTTTGATTTTAATCGTGGGGTTCTTGCACAAAGTGCTCATCCATTTACAACGAATTTACATAATAAAGACGTTCGTATCACAACCGCATATATAGAAGATTTAATGGAAAGTGCCATCTTTTCTACCATTCATGAAATAGGTCATGGACTTTATGAAATGGGTGTGGATGATACCCTTACATTTTCACCAGTTGGTGGTGGTACTTCTATGGGGATGCATGAAAGTCAGTCAAGACTTTTTGAAAATAATATTGGTAGAAGTCGTGCATTTTGGGAACCACTTTTCCCAGTTTTAAAAGAGAAATTTAAAGAACAATTGGAGGATGTAAGTCTTGATACATTTTTAATTGGAATTAATAAAGCAGAACCATCTTTAATCCGTATCGAAGCAGATGAACTCACTTATAGTTTACATATTATGGTGCGCTATGAGATAGAAAAACAATTTATGAATGAAGATATGACAATGGATCAGATCAAAGAGCTTTGGAATCAAAAGTATGAAGAATATTTAGGAATCTGTCCAACAAACGATGCAGAAGGTATTTTACAAGATGTTCATTGGTCACAAGGCAGCATTGGATATTTTCCTTCTTATGCCATTGGAACTGCAGTAGCAGCACAAATTTATGCGCATCTACAAACAGTTATGCCATTGGAACAGTATTTAAGAGAAGGAAAATTAGAAGAGATTACAAAGTATCTACATGAGCATATCCATCGTTTTGGAAAGACGAAAAATATGCAAGAAATTTTAAAAGATATGACGGGAGAACAATTTAATCCAGAATATTATATTAAATATCTACAAGAAAAATATACAAAATTATATGAAAACTTATAGAAGGTATCATATTAGAAAGTATATAAGAGAAAGAAAAACTGTTATAATATAAATTGTTAGAAAATAGAAAAATCCGAATTAAAAAGGGGTTATCACACGAATTACTTAGTGTGATAACCCCTTTTTAATATATATTTTTAATATATAAATAAGAAATTCCTCTTCATGAGTCATTTTCATCAGATAAACTAGTAAATCTCTATTCATTAGAAGATAGTTCTTCTAACCAAAGATTAATTTTGTCCAATGTTTCTTTGGATGGTTGTTCTTGTCCACAATAAGAAGCCACAAAGCTTGCCATAGAATGACCATAATTCTTCTGGAGAGAGGCTTCAAGAACTTTTTTATGATATTCTTTTTTGCTACATACAGCATGATAAATATATTGTCTGCTCTCTTTGCGAATGTCAAGGTATCCCTTAATTAATAAACGGTTTAAAAATGTGTTTACTGTTTGGATTGCTTTTTCATTATGAAAGTATTCAGAACGGATTTCCGCTCCTGTTAGTTCTTTTTGTTCGTTCCAAAATAATTCCATGATTTCGTATTCTGTATTAGAAAGTTTATTAAATTTGCCCATTCTAGATGGCTCCCCTTTCAGGCTATTTTTTTATCAGTTTTTTAATATACTAAGTTTATTATACGTAACAAATACAAGGATTGCAAGGGAAATATTTACCATATCGTCTAAAAAAATAAAATATTTATTCTATGTTTAGAATATCATGATTAATTTTTGTATAAAATGCTTGTTTTACAGATTCAAAATCATTCGTTTTCCCAAGAATCCACATGAGTTTAACAGAGGCAGATTCCACTGTCATATCATATGCTTGTAAAACATTATATTGATTAATGGCTTTAAATCCAACTTCATAAACTTCTGCATCACTACCTTCTAGCATAACTTGAGTTGCAATGACAATAATTTTTCCTTTTTTCGTCATAGCTTCTAGTTCTTGAAAAAAGTTTCGGTTATCATGAAATGGAATTCCACCAACACCATAACTTTCAATAATAATAGCATCGTAGTGTTCGCTTATATACTGTAAAATTGCTGGCTCCATACCGGGAATTAGTTTCAAGACGAATACTTTTGGGTTTAAATGATTATAAAAGGTAGGAGTGCAAGTTTCTTTTTCTGTTTCTACATATTGAACAATTCGTTTTTCATCAATAAAAGCTGCAATTGGATAATTAATACTATCGAAAGCATTATAACTTTTGGAACGAATTTTTCTAGCTCTTGTTCCAACGATTGCCTTCCCATCAAATACAACATAAACACCTTTTACATTTGGCTTCAAGGCAAAACGAAGGCTGTCCATTAAATTTTTTGTGGCATCTGTAATAGGAGCACTGATTGGACGTTGTGCTCCGGTCAAAATAATTGGTTTGCTAGAATTTTGAATTAAATAAGAAAGAGCAGAGGCAGTATAAGCCATGGTATCTGTCCCATGAGTTACAAGAAAGGCATCAAACTTTGTATAAGCCTTTTGTATTTCATGAGCAATGGCTGTCCAATGTTCTGGTTGAATATTTGTGCTATCGACATTAAAAATTTGCTGAACATGTAAATCACAAATTTCTCGTGCTTCTGGAATATAAGATAAGATTTCTTTTGCCGTTGTACTAGGAACAAGACCTTGCTCTGTCTGAATTGAGGCAATCGTCCCACCAGTTGCAAGAAGTAATATTTTTTTCATTCTTTATGTCCTTTCGAAACCAATTTATCAATTCTATTATAAGAAAAAGTATGGGAAGACGCAATTATTTCTTTAAACAGGCCCAATACACTTCGTTGAAAAAACATAAGATTTTTCGTATAATAAGCATGGGAAAATATAGAATAAAAGAAGTTTTCAAATTTTTATTAACAGATATAGGCAATTAGCAAAAAAGATTGTGTTTTGCATAAGAGATCTGTTAAAATGAAAAGGAAAAGTATCATGATTGAAAGCATAAGGAGGAATTTATAGATGGGAACACCACATAATGCGGCGAAGTTAGGAGATATTGCGAAAACAGTTTTAATGCCAGGAGATCCATTGAGAGCACAATTTATCGCAGAAAACTATTTAGAAGATGCAGTTTGTTTTAATACAGTAAGAAATATGTTTGGTTACACAGGGACTTATAAAGGAAAACGTATTTCTGTTATGGGAAGTGGAATGGGAATGCCTTCTATGGGGCTATATTCTTATGAATTATTCCATGAGTATGATGTAGATAACATTATGAGAATTGGAACAGCAGGTTCTATTTCTGAAGAAGCAAATGTACGTGATATTATTATGGGAATTGGAGCATGTACGGACTCTAATTATGCAAAACAGTTTCATTTACCGGGAACATATGCGCCAACTGCAGACTATACATTATTAAAGACAGCAGTGGAAGAAGCAGAAAAACTTGGAATTAAACCAGTTGTTGGAAATATTGTATCAACAGATAGCTTTTATCATGCACAAGAAGATGTGAATTTAAGATGGGCAAGTATGGGAATTTTGGCTATCGAAATGGAATCAGCAGCTCTTTATATGAATGCTGCAAAAGCTGGAAAACGTGCCCTATCCATTATGACAATTTCTGATCATATTTTAAAAGAAATTATTTTACCACCAGAAGAAAGACAAACAGGATTCCGTCAGATGATGGAAGTTGCTTTAAATACAGCAGTGGCGATTACAGAATAGTGAATGGATAGAAAAGAAATCCAAATAAAAAGGCTATAAAATATTAGGTGATTGATATGAAAAAATATAAAAGAATTTTCACAATTGTTATTGATTCATTAGGAATAGGAGCTATGGAAGATTCTGAACAATTTGGAGATGTTGGAGTAAATACACTTGCACATATTTCTGAAAAAATGGAAAGTTTTCATATTCCAAACTTACAAAAAATGGGGATTTCAAATCTTTGTTCTCTAAAACAAGTACCACCAGTTGAAAATACAATTGGTTATTATGGGAAATTAAGAGAAGCTAGTAACGGAAAAGATACAATGACAGGTCATTGGGAAATGATGGGACTTAAAATTGAGACACCATTTCAAACATTTACCGATACTGGATTTCCAAAGGAACTCATTGAAGAGCTAGAAAAAAGAACTGGGCATAAGGTGATTGGAAACAAAAGTGCCAGTGGTACAGAAATTTTAGACGAGTTAGCAGAAGAAGAAATTGCAACTGGCAATATGATTGTCTATACGTCTGCTGATTCTGTTTTACAAATCTGTGGAAATGAAGAAACCTTTGGGTTAGAGGAATTGTATCGTTGTTGTGAAATTGCAAGAGAAATCACAATGAAAGATGAGTGGAAAGTAGGTCGTGTTATTGCAAGACCATATGTAGGAAGAAAGCGTGGAGAATTTAAACGTACGAGCAATCGTCATGATTACGCATTAAAACCATATGGTAAAACTGTTTTAAACTCTTTACAAGATAATGGCTATGATGTAATTTCTGTCGGTAAAATCAATGATATTTTTGATGGAGAAGGAATTACACAATCTAATCGTTCTACAAGTTCTGTACATGGAATGGAACAGACAATTGATCTTGTAAAGGAAGAATTTACAGGTCTTTGTTTTGTTAATTTAGTAGACTTTGATGCTCTATGGGGACATCGTAGAGATCCAATTGGATATGGAAAAGAATTAGAGAAATTTGATGAAAAACTAGGTATTTTATTGGAGCAGTTAAAAGACGATGATTTATTAATTTTAACAGCTGATCATGGAAATGATCCAACTTATACAGGAACGGATCATACGAGAGAAAAAGTACCATTTCTTCTCTATTCAAAGTCTATGAACAAAACAGGGCTTTTAAAAGAATCTGATACATTCTCTGATATTGGAGCAACGATAGCTGATAACTTTGAAGTGGAAATGCCAGAAAATGGTCGTTCTAGATTACAGGAATTAAAATAAAAAAGACTTTTTAGTAGCCATAAAGGTGGATTGCAAATGCAATCCATCTTTTTTCTCTTCTTTTCTTGTATTTACTAGGAAGTAACGATATAATGAAAGTAGCTTGGAGAGCGGGAAATATTAGAAAGGAGAAAAATGAAAAGAAACAAGGTAAAGCCAGATCCTTTTTTAAAGGAGTTTTGGCGCGATAATGAGAGGTTTGCAGATTTATTTAATACTGTAATGTTTCATGGTGAAGAGAAGGTAGATCCAAAAAAACTAAAAGATATGGATACTGATCTATCTAGTATTATCGATAGACAGGGATATTTGGAAACACTTTCAAAGACGAGAGATGTGATTAAAAAGACGGATGGAATTCAAGATTATGTAATTTTGGGAGTTGAATCCCAAATGGAAGTTCATTATGTTATGCCATTACGAGTCATGCTTTATGATTCACTAAATTATCTAAAAGAGGTAGAATTATTAAAAAAGAAGAATAAGGGGGAAAAGGGATTAACAAGAGCAGAATTTTTATCAGGAATAAAGAAAACGGATAAATTACATCCTGTGATAACCATTGTAATCTATTATGGGGAAAAAGAATGGGATGGACCAATGAGTTTAAAAGATATGATGATAGAAATGCCAGAATCATTTTCACATATTTTTTCTGACTATAAGATGAATTTACTTCAATTAATAAAAAGTGAGCAATATAGGTTTCAAAATGAAGAGGTACAGACAGTATTTGAAGTTTCTAGATATTTATTCGGTGGGGAGTATGATAAGTTACAAGAGAAATATAATCGAGGACTTACTCAAGAAATAGCAGTACTTGTTGGATTAATAACTGGATCAGAGGAATTAGTGAATTATAGTATGGACAGAGAGGATGAGATTAATATGTGTGAAGCATTAGAGCAGTTGAAAAATAAAAGTATGGAAGAAGGAATTGAGCAAGGGATTGAACAAGGGATCGAGCAGGGGGTACAGTTGA
The DNA here is from genome assembly GCA_017694765.1 of Candidatus Scybalomonas excrementavium. Taxonomy (GTDB): domain Bacteria; phylum Bacillota; class Clostridia; order Lachnospirales; family Lachnospiraceae; genus Scybalomonas; species Scybalomonas excrementavium. The sequence continues at coordinate 5,273 of JADIML010000015.1, read as the reverse complement.
CAAAGAAAGTATTTAAGCTATATGAAAAAGGAGCCTCTTTGGAAGAGATTGCAAAAGAGTGTGGTATGAGTGTTGAAAAGATAGCTAAGATTTTAGAATAAAACGTGAGAAAATCACATAGCGTGTTGCTTAATATGATTTCCTTCCTTTTGGAAAGGAACCATTACACAGTAGAGTGTAAAAGTGGACAAGGATAGAAAATTGATGTATGATAAGGAAAGGTTTGAAGAAATTGTCAATATCCAAATAGCCGTTTTAGAAGAGAGGATAGAGATGGAGTTTAAAGAATTATTTCCAATATGGAATCAATTAACAAAAGAAGAACAAGAAAGACTAGAACAAGGTGTTACAAGACGCATTTGTAAAAAAGGGACAATTCTTCATAATGGAGAATCCGATTGCATTGGTTTACTTTTAGTAGAAGAAGGATGTCTTAGAGCATTTACAATTTCAGAAGAAGGCAAAGAGATTACTCTATACCGTCTTTTTGAGCGTGATTTATGTCTCTTTTCAGCAGCTTGTATGATGGTAAATATTGATTTTGATATGACGATTGAAGCCGATACAGATGCTGTTGTGTGGGTGATACCAGTACGGATTTATAAAGGTTTGATGGAACATTCTCTTGCAATGTCAAATTTTACAAACCAAGTGATGGCCACAAATTTCTCAGATGTTATGTGGTTACTGGATCAGATTTTATATAAAAGTTTTGATGCAAGGTTAGCAGCCTTTCTAGTTGAAACAAGTGAAATGCAAAATAGTTTGGAACTTTCTATGACACATGATCAAATAGCAAGAAATCTTGGAACAGCTAGAGAAGTTGTTACTAGAATGTTGAAATATTTCCAAAGAGAAAATGCGGTGGAACTATCAAGAGGAGTTATCCGTATTAAAGATAAGGATAAATTGTTTCAGTGGGCAAAAGGAAGTCTTAGATAAAAGAAAGTGGTCTTGTATAGCTAATTTTAGTTAGATATATAAGGTCGCTTTTTTCTATTTTCTTTATGCTCTTTCTATAAACAACAAAAAGCACGCTTTGCGTGCTTTTCATATTTATTATAGAGTCGTAATATAGGGAGGGGTATTCAAATGAATACAAGTAAGTATATTAAGGGGTTATTCTTTATGAGTTATTATAATTGTATTTAAAATATGGGAAAGATTTGGGAAACAAAATCTTATAATAAATCAAGAATTTCCTGTTCTGTTTTTACACCAACAGAAGTGTTTGTTACTTGACCATCTTTGAAAACAATTAATGTTGGAATTGTCATAACGTTGAATTTAGCAGCTAATTCTGGCTCTTCATCAACATTTACTTTACCAACAATCACTTTATCAGAGTGTTTTTCAGCAAGTTCTTCTACAACTGGTCCAAGCATACGGCAAGGTCCACACCAAGAAGCCCAAAAGTCGATTAAAACTGGTTTGTCAGCTTTGTCTAATACATCTTGGAAAGTTTCTGTTGTAATTGTTAAATATTTCATTTTAAATGCCTCCTTAAAATCATAGATTATAATTTTAGTATGTATCGTTTTTCCTCACTTCATGTGAAAAATCTTTTTGATAGTCCGATTATAACAGAGTTCATTAGATTTGAATGTGACAAAGTCACGAAAAGAAAAAATTTATGGGGATAAAAAAATAGATTCGTGGAAAAAAGAAAAATTTCAAGTAGAATTTGTGGATAACATTTGGAAAAATAAATAGGAAGTGATAAGATAGAAAAAGAGAATTTTTATGAAAAGAAAGTAACGATAGAAAAATATCGAAATAAGGAGAATATTATGAAAGTTTTATTAACAGCAATGAATGCAAAGTATATTCATTCCAATTTAGCTGTATATAGTTTAAAAGCCTATGCCAATAGACCTGATATTGATATTCAGATTTTAGAATATACGATTAATCATTATGAGGAAGACATTTTGCAAGATTTATATAAACAAGGAGGAGATATTCTTTGTTTTTCTTGTTACATTTGGAATATTGATATGGTACTATCCCTTACAAAAGAGATTCATAAATTGCGACCAGACCTGCCGATTTGGCTTGGTGGACCAGAAGTTTCTTATGATGCCTATGAGGTGTTAAAACAACATGAAGAGATTTCGCTTATTATGATGGGGGAAGGAGAGCAAACATTTCTAGAATTAATGGAGATGAAGCAGGATGGGACATATTCACTATCGGATATAAAAGGGATTGCATATCGTTTAGAAGATGGGACAATTCGTGTAAATGAGGAGCGAGAAGCCTTGGATATGAGCACGATTCCTTTTGTGTACAACGATGAAATTATGCCACAGTTTGAAAATAAGATTATTTATTACGAAACAAGCCGTGGATGTCCATTTTCTTGTAGCTATTGTCTTTCTTCCGTTGACCGAGGAGTTCGTTTTCGAAAAAAAGAATTGGTGGAGAAAGAGTTACAGTTTTTCCTTGATCATAAAGTAAAACAAGTGAAGTTTGTCGATCGAACCTTTAATTGTCACTATGAGCATGCAAGAAATATTTGGAGATATATTACGGAGCATGATAACGGGATTACAAACTTCCATTTTGAAGTATCAGCAGATATTATAAAAGAAGAAGATCTGTTATTATTTCAAAAAATGCGTCCGGGTCTTATCCAGTTAGAGATTGGAGTTCAATCTACTTATGATCCGACGATTAAAGAAATCGATCGTACGATGGATCTTGAGCTTTTAAAAGGCATTGTGGAAAAGATTAATTCTTATGAAAACATTCATCAACACTTAGATCTTATCGTAGGGCTTCCATATGAAGATTATGAACGATTTATCGTATCGTTTAACGATGTTCATGCTATGAATCCAAATCAGTTACAGCTTGGATTTTTAAAGGTATTAAAAGGTTCTAAAATGCACCGTTTAAGAAAAGAATATGGAATTGTATATTGGGATAAGGCTCCTTATGAAGTGCTTTATACAAATTGGGTTAGTTATGATGAAGTGTTACAACTAAAAGGTGTAGAAGAAATGGTAGAAGTCTACTATAATAGTAACCAGTACATGAATACAATTCGCTATTTGCTTCACTTCTTTGAAACACCATATGATTTCTACCATCAGCTTGCTATGTATTATGAAAAAAATGGATTCAATGAGTACAAACATAATCGTTTGACAAGATATGAGATTTTGATGAAGTTTATCCTAGAGTGGAATATAGAAAATAAGAAAGTAGATATATCGGTTTTAGAAAATATTATGCTTTATGATCTGTATTTAAGAGAAAATATAAAGAAACGTCCATCGTGGGCAAGTGATCAAGCAGAATGGAAAAAACAATATCAGATATACTATAAACAACATAAGACAGCTCATATTGAGCACTTTTTATTTGATGTAGTAGAAACAGCAAAAAGTGGAAAGAAAATAGGACAACCAAGACACTATATGTTCCATTATGAAGAAAGAAATCCATTAACGAATGATGCTAGTGTGGAACAATTACAAATTTAGTCAATAAACATGAAAGAAAATAACGAAGAAAACGCAAGGAAGGAGGAACTGCGAGATTTTCATGATTGGATTGAAAAATACGCAGTATAAAAAATGGGGCAAAAGAAAACGATTAAGAAAGCAACGAAAAAACAAGTTTTAGAAATTATTGATATTTTAAATGATACCTTTGGAAAGGAATACATTTGTTACTTAAACCATGAAACGCCATGGCAATTATTATTTGCAACGATTTTAAGTGCTCAATGTACCGATGAGAGAGTGAATCAGGTAACGAGTAAGTTATTCGTGAAATATCCAACGCTAGAGGCATTTGCCAATGCAGATGTGTCTGAAATGGAGAGGGATATTTTTTCCACTGGTTTTTATAAAAATAAGGCGAGAAACATTATTCGCTGTGCACAGATTCTTTTATTGGAATATCATGGAGAAGTACCTAGAGAAATCGAAAAATTGGTAAAACTTCCTGGAGTTGGAAGGAAAACAGCCAATGTAATTCGTGGTAATATTTACCATGAACCAAGTATTGTCGTAGATACTCATGTAAAAAGAATTTCTAAGAAGTTTGGATTTACGAAAGAAGATGATCCCGATAAAATCGAGCAGGATTTAATGAAAATTCTTCCAGTAGACCAATGGATTTTATATAACATTCAAATTATTACATTAGGTAGAACGGTTTGTACTGCAAGAAGTCCAAAGTGTGAACAGTGTACATTAAGAGCGCTCTGCCCGTCTAGTGAGGTGTAAGCGATGTTACGCACATATATTTGTTTTGACTTAGAAACAACAGGACTTTCTGTAGAACAAGATGAAATTATTGAAGTTGGAGCGGTTAAAGTTGTGGAAGGAAGATTGACAGAGCAATTTACTTGTTTTGTCAACATACATAAACCACTTACTCCATTTATTTCCGAACTTACAGGAATTTCTGATGAGATGTTACAAAGAGAAGGCTATGAAAAGCAACCAGTTATTGAGGAATTTATAAAGTTTTGTGAAGGTTATGATTTGATAGGACATAATTTGATGTTTGATTATAAATTTATGAAAACAAATGCTACAAGTTATCAGTTACCATTTGAAAAAAAGGGAATTGATACTTTGGATCTTGCAAGAAAATTTTTACCAGAGTTACCAAATAAAAAATTAGGAACTCTTTGTGAGTATTATCAATATCGAAATGATAAAGCACATCGAGCTGTTTATGATGCTCGTGCTACGGCATATTGCTATGAGCAAATGGTAAAGCAGTTTGGGAATATCGATCCAAAGCAGTTTGAAGCGACACCATTATTTTATCGACCAAAGAAATCAGAACCGATGACGGCAAAACAAAAGAGATACTTGAATGATCTACTAAAATATCATAAAATAGAGAACAAAACCAATATCGAACAGTTATCAAAAAGTGAGGCTTCAAAGTTGATAGATTCTATTATTTTAAAACATGGAATGATGAGACGTTTTGAATAACATTGATTGAAAAGAAAGGAAGTAAGAACCATTATGAATAAGTATAAGAGAGTGATTTCTATTGTCATCGTAGTAGCAATTATTGCAGCTATGTTAATACCAACCATTGCACAAATTTTTCTATAAAAAATGTACGATAAAAACACATGATGTGCGAAGGAGGCGCAAGTCACACTTTGTTCTGACTTGTTTTGCTTATAAAAAACAATAGATAAAAGTATATATATATTTAGATAGACAAAAGAAGGGGAACAAATATGGTAAAAAAGTGGATAGCACCTATTTTGTTAGTAGGAACAATGCTTC
>JADIML010000162.1 GCA_017694765.1 Candidatus Scybalomonas excrementavium | reverse complement strand
GGACTTTATGCGTTGACATCAAGAGTTCATAGGAACTTTTCTATGATTTATATTCTAATTTTATATTTAACGGTAGGACCATTTTTGGCAATTCCAAGAACAGCGAGTACATCATTTTCCATGGCTGTTGTGCCGTTTGTAAGTGAAGTAAAAGGAAGTTATCAACTAGTATACTCTATTTTATTTTTTGGAATAGCAATGTGTGTTGCGTTAAAACCAGAAAAACTTACTGAGTATTTAGGAAAGAAATTAACACCATGTTTACTCATTTTAATTTTTGTTATTTTCCTTGGATGTGTATTACATCCAACCAAAGGAATGGGAGAAGCTGTTGGAGTCTATGAAGGAAAGGCTGCCCTTCAAGGTTTCTTTGATGGGTATCAGACATTAGATACATTGGCAGCATTAAACTTTGGAATGATTATTGCGATGAACATTCGAGCAAAGGGAATTAAGACAGAAAAAGCAGTCGTGAAAGAAACGATTTATGCAGGATGGGTAGCAGGTGTCGTTTTAGTTTTCGTATATGGAATGTTAGCCTATATTGGAGCTTTATCGAGTCAACAGTTTGCTGGTGCAGCAGATGGAACACAGACATTAATTGTCATGACACAATATTTATTTGGAAAAGTAGGAATCATTTTACTTGCTTTTATTTTTATCATTGCGTGTTTTAATACCTGTGTTGGATTATTAAGCTGTTGTGGAAAGTATTTCAATGAAATCATGCCAAAGATTAGCTACCGTAATTGGGTATTTCTTTTTGCTTTTGTATCTATGCTTATTTCCAATGTAGGATTACAAAACATTTTAAAATTTTCTGCACCAATTTTAAACTCACTTTATCCAATGGCAATTGTATTAATTCTTTTAGCATATGCCCATCCATTTATAAAAAAATATAAAGCAATTTATCCATGGATGGTTGGTTTTAGTACGGTTAGTAGTTTGATTGAATTGTTGGCTCATTATGAAATTAAAATACCAGTTCTGACTACAGTCATCGAAAAAATACCGGGATATGAGTTAGGATTTGGATGGATACTTCCTGCTTTGCTTGGACTCATGCTTGGAATTTGTGTAAGTTATATTTCCGTTGATAACGAATATCAAAGAGAAGAATCTATAGAGTGATAGAAGAAATACGGATTGATCTTTCATATATTGTGTAATAAGAAAAAGGATAGTTTTTCAACAGAGCGTTGTGAGAAACTGTCCTTTTTTGTGCATAGCAGTATGGTATTTGTTTTTGGTAAAAAAAGGACTCTCTATTATTTACTTTTCAAAGAGGGAAGTTTATAGTACAATATATAAATAAAATAAATTCGTCATAAAGAATGGATAATAAATCAAAAGGAGTATACTTATGGTGGAACAATATCAGTTAGTATTAAAATATTCTACGTTATTTTGGGGAATTGGGGAAGAAGATCTACGCCATATGATAGAGTGTTTAGATGGTCGTGTGATAGCTTATGGAAAAGAAGAAGAAATCTATCATAGTGGAGATACGGTACAAAGTGTAGGAGTTGTGTTATCTGGAAGCATTAGTATCACACAAAATGACTTTTGGGGAAATCGGAGTATTTTAGGAACAGCACAACAAGGAGAGCTATTTGGAGAAGCCTATGCTTGTTTACAAAATGAAACGATACCATATACGGTTATTGCCAATGAAAAATCAGAAATTCTTTTTTTAGATGTTAAGAGAGTTATGACAACTTGTTGTTCTTCTTGTCACTTTCATACCCGTTTGATTCAAAATTTATTAAAAGTAATGGCACAAAGAAATTTATCTTTGACACAAAAAATGAGACATATGGCAAAGCGAACAACAAGAGATAAGTTACTTTCGTATTTATCAGCAGAATCAGAAAAACAAAAAAGTCGATCTTTTCAAATTCCATTTAATCGACAACAGTTAGCAGACTACTTGGCAGTAGATCGCAGTGCAATGTCTTCTACGTTAGGGAAATTAAAAGAAGAAGGTGTCATTGACTTTTATAAAAATCAATTCCAATTAAAGCAGTTTCGTAAAGAAGAAATTGAATAATACGATAATAGAAAAGGAGAGTCTAGAGGGGGACTTGTTGGTTTGCGTGTTATAGCAAGAAATATCAATACGAACTTATATAGAAAGTGATGAAAAATAAAACTAAAACAAATTGATATGTATATATATAACAAAGGCTACGAATGAAAAGTTAGACATTAAAAAACATATTGACTAAATATTTCAAAAATAATATAATGAATACATTAAGAAAACATAGAAAAATAAGGGAAATCAAGTTTATTCGTTTGTATAGGAGGACATTATTATGTTTAAAGTAACAAATACATCTAAAGCTCCAGCAGCAATTGGACCATATTCTCAAGCAATAGAAGCAAATGGATTTTTATTTGCATCTGGTCAAATTCCACTTGTTCCAGAGACAGGAGAAGTACAAGAAGGTGGAATTACAGAACAGGCAGAAAGAGTTATGCAAAACATTACTGCTATTTTAGAAGAAAATGGTCTTACATTTGAAAATGTAATTAAAACAACTTGCTTCTTAGCAGATATGTCAGATTTCGCAGCATTTAATGAAGTATATGCAAAATACTTTACAGGAAAACCAGCACGTTCTTGTGTAGCAGTAAAAGGGCTTCCAAAAGCAGTTCTTTGTGAAGTTGAAATTATTGCAGTTCGCTAAGAATTTCAGTTTTTAGTTATTACATAATAGAATATAAAAGTTGATAGATAGGAAGAAGAAAGAAGTAGGGAGCTTTCTTCTTCTAATTTTATATTTATGCTGCCTTTATACATGATGGTAGATGCTATCAATTTAGATATAAGACCTTATTTGGCGCAGTGTATTTGTGTTGATTCTATTACTAAAAATGAAGATAGGCATTTTATATAGTCGTCATATGGAAAGAAGTTAGGGGTAAACGGGAGATGATGATTTGAGATAGGTAGAAAAAATTAGAAAATGAGGATATAAATAAAGTATTATTATACAGTTAGAATGGAGAATTTAAATGATGTTAACATTACCAATGGTTTATGATGCACAAAGAGTATTGAAAGGCGTAGCAGAAGAAACACCAATGATTCATGCAACGAAAATTAACGAGAGTTTATATTTGAAATCAGAAAATCTTCAGCGCACTGGTTCTTTTAAGTTAAGAGGAGCTTATTATAAAGTCTCTACTTTAACAGAGGAAGAAAAAGAAAGAGGAGTCATTGCAGCTTCTGCAGGAAATCATGCACAAGGTGTGGCTTTAGCCTGTACAAGTATTGGAGTGAAATCATATATTTGTATGCCAGCTTATGCACCAATTGCTAAAGTGGAAGCAACAAAAGCATATGGTGGAGAGCCAATTTTAGTTCCAGGAGCGTTTGATGATGCTGCAGAAGAAGCAGTTCGTTTATCGGAAGAGAAAGGATATACATTTGTAGCTCCGTTTAATGATGAAAAAGTCATTGCAGGACAAGGTACGATTGGACTTGAAATTATAACAGAACTTCCAGATGTGGATGTGGTAGTTGTTCCAGTTGGAGGTGGTGGCTTAATTAGTGGAGTTGCCTATGCAATTAAACAAATTAAACCAGGATGTCAAGTAATTGGTGTGCAAACTGCAGCAACACCGAGTATGGCAGCTTCTATCGATGCTGGACATGTTGTAAAAGTGGAAGATGCTCCAACAATTGCAGATGGAATCCATGTGTTACAGCCAGGAGACATCACATTTGATATTTGTCAACAATATGTAGACAGTGTGATTACCGTTACAGAAGATGAGATAGCTGTTGCGATCTTAACATTAATGGAGAAACAAAAAACAGTGGCAGAAGGCGCAGGAGCGACGGCAGTAGCTGCTGTATTAGCAGGAAAAATAGACACCAAAGGAAAGAAAGTATGTTGTATTGTGTCGGGTGGTAATATTGATGTAACAATGCTCAATCGTGTTATTACAAGAGGGCTTATTACAACAGGACGATTAACGGATTTGACAACGAAATTAGTCGATAAAGCAGGTGCTTTAATGGAGATGCTACACTTTATTACGGAAAAAGGGGCTAATATTGTAAATATCCATCATGAAAGAGAAAGCATGCGTGTAGCAGTCAATGAATGTGTCGTTCATATGATTTTAGAAACGAGAGATTTGGAACATAAAGAGGAAGTATTAGCAGCTTTAAGACAAGCTGGCTATATGATTTATTAAATATATGACATTACAACAGTTAAAATATATTACAACGGTAGCAGACAAGGGAACGATTCGAGAAGCGGCAAAAGAGTTGTTTATTTCCCAACCAAGTTTAACCAATGCCATTAAAGAATTGGAAAAAGAAGTAGGAATTACCATTTTTCATCGCACGAATAAAGGGGTCGTAGTTTCCAACGAAGGAGACGAATTTCTTGGATATGTCAGGCAGATTTTACAGCAAACCGAGCTACTAGAACAAAAATATACAATTGGTAAAAAGCATAAAAGACGATTTTCCGTATCGACACAACATTATTCTTTTGCTGTCAATGCCTTTGTCGATGTGATTCAAAATTTTGGGAATCAAAACTATGATTTTTCCTTAAGAGAGACTCAAACTTATGAAATTATTGAAGATGTAAGCCGTCTTAGAAGTGAGATAGGCATTTTATATATGTCAAAAGAAAATCAAAATATTTTAGAGAGAGAGTTAAGACAACATAATCTTAAATTTACAGAGATTTTAACGGCAAAACCCCATGTGTTTATTAGTCGTTCTCATCCTTTGGCTCATAAAAAAAGTATTGAGTTAGAAGAGTTAGAGGAATATCCATATTTATGTTTTGAACAAGGGGATCATAATTCTTTTTATTATTCAGAAGAAATTTTAAGTACGATGGAGCGAGAACAAAGAATTCAAGTAAGAGATCGAGCGACACTATTTAATTTAGCTGTCGGTTTAAATGGATATACGATTAGTACAGGAGTTATCAGTAAGGAATTAAATGGAGCAAACATTATTGCAAGACCTTTACATGTAGATGAATATATACGAGTTGGAACCATTATCCAAAGCAATTTAACATTAAGTACGCTAGGAATTGCCTATTTAGAGGCTCTAAAAAAATATGTTTGATATAGTTTAAAGCTATATCAAACAAAATCTTAATTGTATTATACAATGTTAGAAACCTCTGTTATAGTTAATATACAGAAAAGAGAGGGGAAAATATAAAATTTCCTGATAAAACTATAAATATAACAAAGAGGAGAGATAACATGAGTAATACAAAGACATTATATACACCATTTCGAGCAGATATTGTTGGAAGTTTTTTAAGACCACAAACATTAAAAGAAGCAAGAGCTAAGTTTGAAGCTGGAACAATTTCCAAAGAAGAATTGACCAAAGTAGAAAATGAAGCAATTTTAGATCTAGTTGCTAAACAAAAAGCAGCAGGTTTACATGTGATTACAGATGGAGAATTTAGACGTGCTACATGGCATTTAGATTTTATGTGGGGATTTGAAGGCGTAGCCCATCAAAAAACAGAGACAGGAGTGCTCTTTCATGGAGAACCAGCACTAATTGATGATACCTATTTAGTTGGAAAAATCTCTGTGAATCATCACCCATTTGTAGAACACTTTCAATTTGTAAAAGCATTGGAAGATGAAAATACAGTAGCAAAACAGACAATTCCTGCACCAGCACAGTTTTTACAACAGATGATACTAGAAGTGAATTTAGAAAGAACTAGAAAGTTCTATCCAACAAACGAAGAATTGATTCAGGATATTGCAAAAGGCTATCAGAAAGTGATTCGTGATTTATATGATGCTGGATGCAGAAATATTCAGTTTGATGATTGTACATGGGGAGTTTGTGTAGGTGGAGATGGTTGTGCTCGCTATGGAGCAGGAGTAGATTTAGAACAGGTTATGGAGCAACTTTTATATGTCAATAACTTGGCAATCGAGGGAAAACCAGATGATTTAGTTATTCATACTCATGTATGTAGAGGAAATTATCATTCGACTTACTTTAGTAGTGGTTCTTATGATTCTGTTGCTGAATATTTATTCCAAAAAGAAAATGTTGATGCTTACTACTTAGAGTATGATGATGAACGTTCTGGTGGATTTGAACCATTACAATATGTATCTGGTAATAAGAAAGTAGTCTTAGGACTTATTACAACAAAAACTCCACAACTTGAAGATAAAGAAACCATTATAAAAAGAATTCATGAAGCAGCGAAATACATACCGTTAGATCGTTTATATTTAAGTCCACAATGTGGTTTTGCTTCTTGTGAAATTGGGAATAAATTAACAGAAGAAGAGCAATGGGCAAAAATTAGATTAGTAAACGAAATTGCAAAAGAAGTTTGGAATGCATAATGAATATAGAAATAAATATATAAGAAATTCTTTTCCATAAAAATCCAATGAAAATCATAATATAAATATGTAAAAAGGGATATAGCATGAAACATAGAGTGCTATATCCTTTTCTTTTGCTAGAAACCAGTACAAAAATGGGAGAAAATATATTATAATAGAAAGAACTAGGAAAGGAAATAGAGTATGAAGAAAGAACAAGTACAAGAAATATTAGATAAATTAGATGAAGTATATGGCGTAACAAAAGAGGGTTTTTTACACAAAGAACCATGGCAATTATTATTAGCGATTATGTTAAGTGCTCAAAGTACAGATAAACAGGTAGAAGATGTGTTACCAACGCTTTGGAAGTGTTTCCCTTCTGTGGAAAGCATGGCAAATGCGGATGTATCCCAAATTGAAGAACAAATTAAAACCATTGGTCTTTATAAGAATAAAGCAAAGAATATGAAGAAGTGCTGTGAACAAATTGTAGAACAGTATGGTGGAGAAGTGCCAAAGACGATGGAAGAACTTGTACAATTAGCAGGGGTTGGAAGAAAAACAGCGAATTTATTTTTATCGGATGCCTATGGCATACCAGGAATTACAGTGGATACCCATGTTATGCGTATTGTAAAAAGATTTGGTTGGGCAAAGGGAAAAAATCCAGAAGAAGTGGAATATGAATTACAAAAAGTATTGCCAATGGAACATTGGATTCGCATTAATTTTCAGTTGATTTATCATGGAAGAGCTATTTGTACAGCGAGAAAGGCACATTGTGATACGTGTATATTTGCAGACTTATGTGAAAAAAAGATAGAGAAAAAAGAAGCAAAAAAGAAAAAAGAATCAGCTAAGGGGCAATAACATTAGTAAGAGGAAAGGAGAGCAATATGTATAATCAGTTGACAAAAAGTGATATTCAAAAAATGGAAGAAGAGATAGAGCATAGAAAATGTGTTGTACGAAAACAGTTATTAGAGCATGTAAAAGAAGCAAGAGCACAAGGTGACTTAAGTGAAAACTTTGAATATTATGCGGCAAAGAAGGAAAAAAATAGAAATGAAAGTCGAATTCGTTATTTAGAGAGAATGATAAAAACAGCTAAAATTGTGTCAGAAGAATCGAAAGAAGATGAAGTCGGACTAAATAATACAGTTATTTTATATTTTGAGGAAGACAAAGAAGTAGAAACGTATAAAGTTGTAACAACGATGCGAGAAGACATCTTAAATAATAAAATTAGTAAAGAATCGCCACTTGGACGAGCCATTTTTGGGCATAAAGTAAACGATCGTGTCTTTGTAAAAGTCAATGATCAATATGGATACTATGTAGTGATTCAAGAAATACAAAAGACTGGAGAAGAAGAAGGCGATACCATTCGAAGTTTTTAATAAAATGAAATAATAATTATATGTTAAGAGAGATTGAACCATACAGGATATAAAATAACAAGTGATAAAGGAAAAGAAAGAAGGGATAATAAATGGGAAGTCTTGTTTTAGAAGGGGGAACATTTCGCCCGATTTTTAGTGCCGGTGTTATGGATGCGATGCTTGATCAAGAAGTAATGTTTCCATATTGCATTGGAGTATCAGCAGGTATAACAAATGGAGTTTCTTATATTTCAAAACAAAAAAATAGGAATTTGGACATTCTTTTAAAGTTTCGACATGATAAGCGATATGTTGGAAAAAGGAATTTCTTAAAATGTAGAAGTTTATTTGGAATTGATTTTGTTTTTGATACGATACCAAATGAGATATACCCTTTTGATTGGGAAACGTTTACCTCTTATAAAGGTACTTTATTAGTTGGAGCTACCAATGCAAAAACAGGGCAGATACAGTATTTTGATGGAATGAAGTTAGATAAAAAATGTTCTATGCTTCGAGCAACTTGTGCCATTCCACTTGTATTTCCAGAAATTATGATAGAAGGTACACCGTATTATGATGGTGGACTTGTCGCTCCAATTCCTATTAGGAAAGCAATAGAAGATGGAAACCAAAAGCATTTGATTGTTTTAACAAGACCAAAAGAATATCGTAAAAAACTTGGTAAATCCAATCAAGTTGCATCGAAAGTCTTAAAAAGAAAATATCCGAAATTAGAATCCATTTTGTTAAAGCGCCATACTGCATATAATGAAACGGTTCAGTTTTGTGAACAACTAGAAAAAGAAGGCAAGGCATTGATATTAAGACCTACAAAACCAATCGATAGTATGGAAAAAAATCTTGATACGATAAAAGAAACCTATCAGATGGGATACGAGATGGCACTTCAACATATGGAACAAATTCGAGAAATTTGTCGTAGTAAATAATACTAAATCCAGCCGCCATCCATGCGAATCACTTGACCTGTCAAATAGGATGGAGAATTTGCCAGTGTATAAGCAAAGGAAGCAATTTCTTCAGGCTTACCAAGTCTTCCAATTGGTATTTCATCGGTAAGTGCTTCTTCCTCTTCTTTGGATAGCCATTGGTTCATCGAAGTTTCAATAGCACCACAAGAAATAGCATTGACACAAATGTTACTTGGAGCCAATTCCTTTGCAAGAGCTTTTGTAAAGGCGTTGACCCCGCCCTTTGAGGCACTATATGCCACTTCGCAAGAAGCACCAACTTCACCCCAAACAGAAGAGATGTTTAAAATACAACCGGATTTCTCATGAACCATATGAGGAAGAACAGCATGAGAAAAATAAAAGACAGAAGAAAGGTTTGTGGCAATCATTTTATCCCAATCTTCAGGAGAAAAATCTGTTAATACACCTATTTGGGAAATAGCAGCATTGTTAATCAGACAATCAATGGTAAAAAAGTGCTTATATGTTTGCTCGATGACAAAAGGTGCAAAAGTTTTATCACTGACATCTCCAAGGAAAGTAAGACATTTCGCTCCAAGTTTTTCGATTTCTTGTTTGGTAGCAAGAAGTTCTTGTTCACTTCTCCTTGATAAAATGACAACATTCCAATGATGACGTGCAAATTCAAGAGCGATAGCTTTTCCAATTCCTCTTGATGCACCAGTAACGATTACTGTTTTTGGTTGACTCATAGATAATACTTCCTTTCATTTCATATTTTTCTTTTGTTATTGTAGCAAACTTATAAATAGAAAGAAATAGCATTTGTTCCAAGGTGGTAATAGAACAGGGAATCAAACAAGAGCTGTAGATATTTATAGATTTTTGACAACAGTTGAAATGAAACGGGTGATCTGATATACTGAAAGTTAATGTATCCATAAAGAAATGGTAACATCATATGGGATAGATGCCTTATAATATTGAGGAAAACTGTTTCAAACAATAGGAGGAAAAGAATGAGTAAAAAACACACACAATCTGTTTTTTTGCGAGCATTTTTGCAAGTTGTTATCGTTGCTGTATGTATGGTCATCGTTGCATTTATATCCTACCATGCAGTATTTTGGTACTTCAAAAATGGTCATGATAAGACAGCAAAGAGTACAGAGAAAGTAGAAGATGGAATCGTTTCTACTGCAATTTTATTTCACAATGAACAAAAAGAAAGCATGGATGGAATTATGTTAAAAATGCTTCAAACAGATACAAATAATGTGGACATGATCGTAATTCCAACCAATACAGAACTTTTAGCTGGAAGTGAAGTATATAGCCAATTGAAAGAAAAAAGTGATTTGTTACCAGAGCCGATGACAATTGGACAAATTCCAACTTATATTTCCAATGCAGAAGAAAGCTATGAATTAACAGTAGCTGCATTAGAAGAATTATTAGGAATTGATAAGATAGCATACTATGAAACTTATAATGAAGAAGCACTGAAATCTCTTGTAAATTTATTGCCAGAACAAACAATAGAAGTTCCAATGGTAATGACACAAACAAATGAAGAGGAAGAACAAGTGACTTTAGAACAGGGAAGTCAAAGTTTAGATGGTGAAAAAGTAAACATGTTATTAACTTTCACAGGATATTCACAAGGTGCGATTGATCAAGCGAAGATGACAGCTCAATTTTTTAACCAATATTATAAAACAGCACTTGGGCTTGATGAAACAGGAAAAAAAGAGTTTTATAAACAATATTATGAGATTGTATCTTCTAATTTAGGAGAGAAAGTTATTACGGAATATGAAAATAATTTTATCGCAACAACACCAGTACAATTTCGTGTTCACCTCTTAGAGGGAACTCAAGATGGGCAGTTATATGAAGTTCAGTCTGAACAAGTAGAAAGTTTCATAAAAGAAATTGAGGAAACAAAAGAAGCCTATACGGAAGAACAAGATTTATCAAACCTTGTTGTTGCACCAGTTACATCTTCAAAAGATTTAGCCATTAAAGTTTATAATGGAACAAGAGTAGAAGGGCTTGCAACAGAATGGGTACATAGATTAAGCGCAGATGGATATCAGATTGTAGGAGCAGCAAATGAGAACGATCAAGAGAAACAACATGCGATTATCTATGTAAAAACAGAAGGAATGGGTCTTGATCTAAGAGCTTATTTCCCAGATGCACAATATATTACAGATCCATCTTTAAGTGGAATCGATATTAAAATTGTGTTAGGAATGGAACAAGCACGATCTTAAGGACAAGGAGGTATGACATATGAGAAAGAAAAGAGTAGTATTTGGAGCGATCTTAGCATTATGTGTCGTGTTTTCAGCAGGTGTTTTTACAGGAGCAGCTACGAATCAGGCAGAACCGGGGTCTTCAGGTGATCCTTTAATTACAAAAAGCTATCTAGAAGAAAGACTTTTAGAAATGCAAAATACAAATTCTACTGCTTCCAATGGAAATAGCCAAAGCAATGTGGATTTAACAACATTACAAAGCCAAATTGCTGAATTAGAAGAGCAAAATGTTGCGTTACAAAAACAGATATCCACAGTAAAAGCAGAAGCTAAAAAAGGTAGTTTTAAAAAGGTTACCGTAAAAAAAGGAAAGAAATTAGTCGTAAAATATGGGTCAGAATTGGTATTTTATTCAGGAGAAGGCATATGGATAACATCCAATGATCAATATATTCTTGACTTATCGCAGGGGGAACATGTACAAAATGGAACAAGTGCAGTACTTTACCATAATTATATGATTCGTTCTGGAAGTAATTTAGAAGCAGTAAAAGATATGGTAGTCTATGTGAGAGGCACTTACTCTATAAAATAGAGCAAGGAATGGTATTCATGAAAGAAAGAGTAAAAATATTAGGAGTTTCTGTAGATAACATAAAACTTGATCGTTTATTTAGTAAAACACAATATTATTTAAGTCAAGAAGCTTGCCATGTCATTTATTTTGTAGGAATGAAAACGGTTCTACAAGCAAAGGAAGATGAGAGTTTCTTAGATTTTTTAGATAGTTGTGATCATACAATTGTGGCAGAACGAACAATGGAAGAAAAAATCTATGGGGAAAAAAATAGTCTTTCAAAAGAAAAAAAGCTATTAGCACAAAGGTATTTAGAACGACTATTAAATCGAATGCACAAAAACCAATTAAGTCTTTATTTGATTGGAAATGATGAGAAAGAAATGGAAATATTGTCAAATAATTTAGAACAATATTATAATAGGATACAAAGTTATGGAAGTTGTATTCATTCAAAGATGGAAGAAGAGGAAGTAGATGCTATTATTAATGATATTAACGCAGTTGCTCCAGATGTTATTTTTATTTTGTTAAATGGACAACAATCCAAAGAATTTTTAGAGAAAAATCGATTACGGATGAATGTGAAGTTATGTCTTTGTATTGGTGAATCAGAAGAAGAAGTATTACAAGAAATTGGTTTAGAATTACCAATCCCTAATTGGGTGAAATACTTAGGATTCGAAAATTATTATAGAAGGTTATTTGATAATAGCAATTTTACTCATACAATCTTAAAAAAGATATTCCAAAAGAAAATGCAACAAGAAGACTTAGAGACAGAGAAAGAACAAAAGAGTAAGGAATAAAGAATTGAGAATTGAGAATAGCGTACAGGTAAAAGTCTGTACGTTATTTTTTCTTTTATAGGCAAGATCTTGTTATAGGAAAGGGAGGAAACAAGTTGAAAATACAAAAATATACAAATTTGAAAACTATTTTTGTATATTTTTAGTATGGAAATCATAATTTCTGTCATGGTATGATAAAAGAATAAAAGTAGAAGTTATACGATTTACATGAAGAAATTATGACAGAAATTAAGAAAGGAGGATGTTACTGAAAAGATAATAACCTTGTAAAAAGAGATCAAGTAATCGCTATGAGAGTGAGAAACAGAATGGAACGTATAAGATGCTATAAGAAAGCAAAAAGATGGGATAACTTTTTATAGGGATTCAGTAACAGAAAGAATGAGTAGACTGATTATTAGAAATCTTTATCGAACATATACAGGTCATCAAATGGCATTAAAGGATTTTAAATTAGAAACAAAAGATGGAGAACTTGTTGCCATTGTAGGACCTTCTGAGTGTGGAAAATCTGTATTGTTACGAATTATAGCAGGTTTAGAATCCAGTAGTGATGGAACTATTTGGTTAGATACACAGCGTTTGAATGAATTAGGAGCAAAAGAGAGACAGGTAGCAATGGTCTTTCGAAACTATACCTTATATCCAGAAATGAATGTATTTGATAACCTAGCATTTGGATTAAAATTATTAAAATATCCACCATCTCAGATTAAAAATCGAGTATTAGAGCTTGCAAAGAAACTTCATATTGAAAATGAACTCAAAAAGATGCCATTGGATTTAAATCCAGTAGAGCAATTTCGGATTGTTTTAGCTAGAGCATTTGTAAAAGAACCAAAATTATTATTGCTAGATGATCCAATTGCGCAAATTCCAGTTGAATATAAAGAACAAGCATTAGAAGAGTTACATAGGTTACAACAAATTATGAAAGTAACAACACTCTTTGCTACAGAACATTCAAAAGAAGCCTTTCAAATTGCAGATCGAGTTGTTGTGATGAAAGAAGGAGAAACACTGCAGATTGGAACACCAAAAGAAATTTTAGAAATGCCAGTTAGTATGAGTGCCGCTGGTGCTATGATAAAACCAATCATAAGTTTTGCAGAAATTCAAATTCAAGAGAAAGGAGAGCATCTAGAGATAACACTGTTTGGTGAGCCATATCGAATTGAAAGAGAAGTAGAAGAATCTTTACGAAAGAAAGGATATGTAGATAAAATAGTAACGGTTGGAATCCGACCAGATGATTTAGAAGTTACATGTATGAAAGAAAGTACGAAACAAGATACAGTAGGAACAGCCGAAGTTAAGGTAATCAAAGAGTATCATGGAATCCAATATGCTTATTTTGATTATAATGGAGGAGCTTTTGCGGCTAGAATCGAAGAAGGAGTAAAACTTTCACCAGAAGATAAAATTGTGATTTGTTACAAGAATCAAGTTCCACTTTTGTTTAATAAGGATACTGGAGAGGCTATTTTGCAGAAAAAATTATAAGAGATTTAGGGGAAATGTACAATTTCTGTATATTTCCTCTTTTATTTTTTTAAATTATGGTATAAGATATAAATATATCTTAAATTAAGATAGGGGAAGTATGCCTATATGGGGACCGTAGTATTTTGCCGCTAGAACAGCGGAAAGTAAAGTTTATAAATAAGGAAAATACAAGTTAAGGAGTGAAGCAGATGATATCAAATCAAATACTTCAAGATACCATTGAAGGAATTAAATCAATTACAAGAATTGATTTAGGTGTTATGGATACAGAAGGTAAAATGTTAGCTTCTACTTTAAAAGATGTAGATGAATATGAAAAAGCGGTACTGGCATTTGTAGATTCACCAGCAGAAAGCCAAGTGCTTCAAGGACATCAGTTTTTTAAAGTATTTGATGAAAATCAGTTAGAATATGTGATTCTTGCAAAAGGAGAAACAGACGATGTCTATATGATTGGAAAGATAGCAGCCTTCCAAATACAAAATCTTTTAATTGCTTACAAAGAGAGATTTGATAAAGATAACTTTATTAAAAACCTCTTACTAGATAATTTATTATTAGTGGATATTTATAATCGTGCAAAGAAATTGCACATTGATGTAGAGGCAAGACGTATTGTATTTATGATTGAAACACAGACAGAAAAAGATACCAACGCATTAGAAACAGTTCGTAGCTTATTTTCTTCCAAAACAAAAGATTTTATTACAGCAGTAGACGAGAAGAGTATCATTCTTGTAAAAGAAGTAAAGCCAAATGAAACATATGATGATATGGCAAAAACAGCCAATGTCATTGTTGATATGTTAAATTCTGAAGCTATGACACAAGTACATGTGGCGTTTGGTACATTTGTCAATGAAATTAAAGAAGTATCTCGTTCTTACAAAGAGGCAAAAATGGCTCTTGATGTAGGAAAAATCTTTTATAGTTCAAGAAATGTAATTGCATATAGTAAACTTGGAATCGGACGTCTTATTTATCAGCTTCCAATTCCTCTTTGTAAGATGTTTATTAAAGAAATTTTTGAAGGACGTTCACCAGATGATTTTGATGAAGAAACATTAGTGACAATCAATAAGTTCTTTGAAAATAGCTTAAATGTATCAGAAACATCAAGACAGCTTTATATTCACCGTAATACACTTGTATATCGTCTTGATAAGCTACAAAAGAGTACAGGACTTGATTTACGAGTGTTTGAAGATGCTATTACATTTAAAATTGCTCTTATGGTTGTAAAATATATGAAATACATGGAAACAATTGACTATTAATTCTGAAAAATACGAGATAAAGGAAGAATAAAAATGATTGTTCTAAAAAATGTTAGTATGACATATCCTGCTGGAAATACAGCATTACAGGACATTAACATTCAAATTAAGCAAGGTGAGTTTGTTTTTATTGTGGGAAGAAGTGGTTCTGGAAAAACAACACTCATTAAACTTCTTCTTAGAGAGCTAGTACCAACAAAGGGAAAGATTGTAGTTGCAAATACGGATTTAACGAAAATAAAACGAAGAGCAATTCCGAAATTAAGACGAAAAATAGGAGTTGTTTTTCAAAATTTTCGTTTATTAAAGGATTTAAATGTATATGAAAATGTCGCTTTTGCACAAAGAGTAATCGAAGCACCTGCACATCAAATGAGACGACAGGTGCCATCTATATTGACGATGGTGGGGCTTGGTGATAAATATAAATTTTATCCCAAACAGCTTTCTGGTGGTGAGCAACAACGTGTTGCGATTGCAAGAGCTTTAGTGAATCAGCCACCTATCTTAATTGCTGATGAGCCAACTGGTAACTTAGATCCAGAAAACTCTGTGGAAATTATGAAAATATTAGATGAAATTAATAAACAAGGAACAACAGTTGTTGTTGTGACACATAATCAAGAGATTGTCAATATGATGCAAAAACGAGTAATCACTTTAAAAAAAGGTCGCGTAATAAGCGATGAGAAAAAAGGTGGATATACATATGATTAATACACTTTGGTACAGTTTGAAACAGGGAACGAAGAATCTTTATAAAAATAGTATATTTACATTAGCTTCTATTGGAACAATGGTAGCATGTTTATTTCTATTTGGAATTTTAGTATCAGTGGGTATGAATTTCCAGCATATTATGAAAAGTGCAGAAGAAAAAGTAGGAATTACTGTATTTTTTGATGCAGGAGTTGAGCAGAGTAAGATTAATGAAATTGGTGTTGAAATCGATAAAATCGATGGAGTCACTGATAAAACTTATATTTCAGCCGATGAGGCTTGGAAGAAATTTTCTAAAGAAGTATTTGGAGATCAAGAAGAGGTATTAGAAGGATTTGGAGATGATAATCCATTAGCTGATTCTGCCTCTTATGAAGTTTATATTGAAGAGATTGCAAAACAAGAAGAAGTGATAAAACAAATAGAAGCGATAGATGGTGTTCGTAAAGTAGAATATTCAAAAGAGACTGTAAGTGGGCTTACTAATTTGAATAAATTTGTTGCATATGCTTCTGGTAGCATTGTACTCATTCTTCTTTTTGTTGCTATTTTTTTAATTAGCAATACGATTACGATTGGAATTACTGTACGAAAAGAAGAAATTGCAATTATGAAATTAATTGGTGCTACAGACTTTTTTATTCGAGCTCCTTTTGTAATAGAAGGATTACTAATAGGGCTAATCGGTTCTATTATTCCAATTGCTATTTTGTATTTCGTCTATGATAAAGTAATCGAATTCCTTGTGGCTAGGTATCAGCTAATTGCAAATTTACTTACATTTTTACCGACCAATGAAGTATTAGCTGTTGTTGCACCATATTCCTTATTAATCGGAATTGGAATCGGATTAATCGGAAGCTATATTACTTTATTTCGTCATTTAAGAGTGTAGGAGGTTTCGGAAATGGTAAATGGCAAGAAAATTAGAAAGCTATTTCTATTAGGACTTTTAATCAGTAGCCTTGGAATTCCAGTTCAAGCCTCTACGATAAAAGAGGCAAAAGATAAGAAAGAAGAATTGGAGCAAAATAAAAGTAAGGCAGAAAGTGCAGTTGAGAAATTAAGAAAACAACAAGCAAAATTAAAGACTTCTATTGAAAAACTTGATAAAAAAGTTGCCAATCTAGATACAAAACTATATGAGTTAAATCACGATTTAATGGATAAGAGAGAACAGCTTGCCACAACAAGACAACAATTAGAAGTGGCAAAGAAAAAGGAAGCAAATCAGTATGAAGCTATGAAAAAACGTATAAAATATATGTATGAGAGTGGTGATACTGGATATTTAGAAATCCTTTTTAAGGCTCAGTCAATTTCTGATTTCTTAAATCGTGCAGAGTATGTAGAACAGATAGCACAGTATGATAATACAATGCTAACTCGTTTAGAACATACAAGAGAACAAATTGCAGATACAGAACAAAAGGAAAAAGAAGAGATTATAGAAGTCAAACAGTTAAAAACACAGGTACAATCTCGAAGAAAAGAACTAAAAGAGTTAAGAGCCGACAAAAAAGTACAAGTAAAAAAATATACTTCCAATATCAAAAAGAAAAAATCTTTAATTGCTTCTTATCAAAAAGAGATTGAAGAACAAGAACAAATTATTTTAAAGTTGGAAGAAGAGGCTAGAAAAAAAGCAGAACAACAAAATGCTAATAATTCTAGTAGCAATAGTTCTTCTAGTAATCAATCTAGTTCATCAGGGTCTACAAAGCCAACAGGTAATTTTACATGGCCTTGTCCAAGTAGTCGTAGAATCACTTCCGAGTATGGGTATCGTGTGCATCCGATTCTTGGAACAAAAAGGCTACATAATGGGATTGATATTGGTGCTTCAACAGGTTCATCAATTGTAGCAGCAGATGGAGGAACAGTAGTTGGGGCATCCTATAGTAGTTCTATGGGTTATTATGTTATGATTAATCATGGAAATGGGATTACCACTGTCTATATGCACTGCTCAAGTCTTCTTGTTAGCTCAGGACAAAAAGTGTCAAAAGGACAGCAAATTGCACGAGTAGGCTCAACAGGGCTCTCAACAGGACCACATTTACATTTTAGTGTTATGAAAAATGGATCCTATGTAAATCCTTGGGATTATTTATAAAAATAGAACAATATCGTTCACAGAAAGGGGTTTGTATGTCACAAAAAAACAGAGGGAAAGTAGGAAAGATACTAATTGGAATTCTTTTTCTCATCATTTGTTTAGGAATTGGATTTTTATTAGGTAACCGATTCCCATTCCTCATAATAGGCAATCAAAATCATACAGATTCTGTCAACACATCTAAGTTAAGAGTATTAGAGCAATATATTGATCGATATTTTTTAAATGATGTGGACGAACAAAATTTAGAAGATTACACATATAAAGGACTTATGATTGGATTAACCGATCCGTATTCCACGTATTATACGAAAGAAGAATATACAGAAATGATAGAGTCCTTAGAAGGAAGTTATTGTGGAATAGGAGTTCTTTGTACACAGGATACGGAAACAGGTGAGGTCGTTGTCTTAAATGCTTTTAAAAAAGGTTCTGCTTATGAAGCTGGGATTCGTTCAGGCGATCGCATTGTAAAAGTAGAAGGAGAATCTATTATCGATGAAGATTTACAGACAATTGTTTCCAAAATTCGAGGTGAAGAAGGAACAAAGATTACCTTAACAATTTATCAAGCTGAGACGAAGAAATATAAAGACTTTACAGTGGAAAGAAGAGAAACAGAAAATGAAACAGTGACTTATGAGCTATTTTCTGATAAAATAGGATATATCGAAGTATCAGAGTTTGATGATGTCACCGCTGATCAATTTAAAGAAGCAGTGGATACGTTAGAAGAACAAGGCATAGAAGGTCTGATTATCGATTTAAGAAATAATGGCGGAGGAGTTTTGACTTCTGCACAAAAAATGTTAGATCGTCTTTTACCAAAATGTCTTTTGACCTATACAGAAGATAAATCGGGTAAGAAACAAGAATACTGGGCAGAAGATAATCAAAAATTTGATAAGCCACTTGTAATTTTAATCAATGGACAAAGCGCTAGTGCTTCTGAGTTATTTTCAGGTGCGATAAAAGATTATGGAGTTGGAACATTAGTTGGAACAAAGAGTTTTGGAAAAGGAATTGTACAAAGTATTTTTCCATTACAAGATGGTTCTGCAATAAAACTTACAGTAGCCAAATATTATACTCCAAATGGAATTTGTATTCATGGAACAGGAATTGAACCAGATGTTACAGTAGAGCTTCCAGATTCTTTAGAAAATCCGTTGAATATTACAAAGAAGCAGGATACACAGTTAAAAAAAGCGATAGAAGTCCTGAAAGAAAAAATGCAAAAGTAAAAGGAGAACAATTATGCAGTTTGATGGAATTAACAATTTTACAGTATATGATGATAATGAAAGAGAAGTAGAATGTGAAGTAATTACAACATTTTATTGTGAAGCAACAGATGGACACTATGTAGTATTTACAAGTGGAGAATCTGATGAAGAAGGAAATGTAGTAATTGAAGTTTCTAAATATGATCCTCATTCAAAAGAAATGGAATTATTAGCAATTACAGATGAACAAGAGCAAGAAATTATAGGAGAAACTCTTGATAGAATTCTAGAAGTAGAATTTGAAGGCGAAGAAGAAGAATAGAATCATATAGCGAGATAGAAGTGATTGTTTGTTGGTTATGAGAAAATATGACAAACAATCACTTTTTTTATGTTATAGGAAATTCCTAAAAATATAAAAAGTATTACTTTTTTGTAAAAATATGTCTTTTATTTGCATTTAGGTATTGCATAAGTAGTCTATGAGTGGTATGATGGTATTACATCGAAATTAAATCTTTATTAATTCAAAAATCAATTATATTTAAACATCTATTTACAATTAAAATCAATTGAAACTCCAAAGATAAAAGAACATAAAAATTGAATCGTGCAAGCACAGGTAGAAAGGGGGAATACAGCGTTGTTTTTTGGCAGCTCATAGTTATAAGGAGTAAGTGTCAATGTATTTGGATTTTTAAAGAGGAAAATAACGGTGGGGCAAATGCAATTTTACAAAAAGGGGGGTGTTAATAGTCAAAATTGGACTCGTAGAATAGGGAATTAAACAAGATGTATCGATATGTATAGATTTTTGGCAACGGATAACGTTTATAAGTGAAGAACAAAGAGAAGGAGGAAAGTAGAACGATTGGGTTATAAAAAATATAAGAAAGGAATTTATATAGGATTTCTAATTCTTATAGGAGTCATCATCTTTTTAGTTGTTAGAAAGCAAAAAGAAGACAAAAAAGAACATATTGTAACGGAACAACTACTTGAAACGCAAGAAGAGCACAAGGAAACGAATGTTATAGAAGAAAATCAGTCAAATAATGAAAGTGGGAATCAAAATAAAGAAGTTATACAAGGAACGGAAAGAGCAATAGAAGTAAAAACAGTTTCTTTACCATCCAGATTAAGAGAAGGGGATTTGATTGATGTTCGAATTCGGTATCCAAATGGCGAAGAATATGTCGTTTTGTCCAAGAGAGGATGTCACGAGCTTTCTTTAGAAGAAGGAAGAATGACATTATTTTTAACGGAAGAGGAAATTTTACGTTTATCAAGTAGCATCGTAGATTGTGTGCAGATGGAAGGAACTCTTTATACAGTTCGGTATTTAAGACAACAAAAACAAGAGGCATCGATTAGCAATTATATGCCAAGTATTGAGATTTGTAATTTAATAAAAAATAATTCTAACATTATAGGACAAGCCACTTCTATTTTAGAAGAAAAAATGAGAAAACATTTAGAAGAGAGAATGGAAGGATGGTCAGAGTCAGCAAAGGAGGAGAGAGTAGATGAAGCAACAGAGTGGACACAGTCAGGAAATGAAGAGGGAACATACTATATTGACTAAAGTTATTGGTTTTATTGGAACAGATAAGTATGATTTTATTTCCTGTATTGCAAAAGTGCTGAGTGAAATGCAAATGAAAGTGCTATTAGTGGACTATACGACAATGCGTTCTTTAATGTCTACAATTCCAGATTATATTCAAGGACAGACGATGGAGTATCAAAATATTTTTTATTTAGGTGATCCAAAGATTGGAGAAATTCAAAATTTAATTCAACAAAAAGAATATGATTTCATTTTAATGGATTTTGATTATTCCTGTGGACGAAGAGATGTTTTTCTTTGTGAAAATATTGTGTTTTTTACAGATCTGCAACGTCATCATATGGAGGCATTAGAGGGTATGAAATTGCCAAGTAGCATGAATAAATATATGGTATTTCGAATGGAACTGTTGAATAAAACAGCATCTACATATTTAAGGCAAGTAATACAGTCTATGGGAATTTTAAAAGATCATGCTTTTTATTTGAAATGGGGAACAAAAGAAAAGCAAAATCAAATTCGATGTCAATATCAATTCGAAATTCCATGGAAAAGAACAGCTTCTAGTATGAGAAAGATTGTGTGGAGTTTAGTAAAAGAGTGGGTGATGAAACCAAATGAAGAGAAGGAAATATCAGTGGTATTTGGTTCATAGTAAGTGGGGGAAGAAAGGAAATAAAATATGGTAATTGCAGGATACAGTCCCATTGCATCACAAATTGGGGTATCAAGTGGACTTGCTGCATTAAGTGCATGGAATTATTTTGAAGAAGAGACAAAAAATCTATTGATTCAAATAGGGTTTCATAATAATTTAGAAGAAACTTTATTAGGAATGAAGAAGGGGAAAAGAGAAGGTTTTTTTGAGACGAAAGGAATTGATGAACTTCTTCGGATTGAAAGTATAGGAAGTCATGGAGAAGCTGTGATAGAAAGAGCAGTTTTAACATTACATTGTGGAGAAGGAAAATTTCATCTTTTGCCATCTACAACAAAAGTAAATGAATCTATTTATAAAAAAGAAGTCATGCGTTGGTTACCGAGTATGATAGAGCGATGTAAAAAAGAATATGATTATATTTTTATTGATGTAGGATGGGAACAAAAAGAAATATGGGAAGAATTAGAAAAGATAGTCGATCAAACTCTTTATTTTTTTCCACAAAATCGATGGATGTTTGAAAAGTTTGAGCAAAGAGAGTTTCGAAAGAATCAATCGATTGTTTTAGCAAAATATATGGATCAGTCCTTTTTTAACGAATCTAATATCAAAATACTATTTCCAAAATTAGGGAAACATATTATTGGTACAATTCCTTACCAATATCAATATATGGATAGTTGGTCTAAGGGAAGTGGGATGAAATATTTAGCTATTCAGTGTGATATTGAAAAAAGAGAAAGAAATATATTTTGGGAGCAGATAGGAAGGGTGATGAAAAAACTAAAAAGGGAGGAAATACGTGGAAAAAAAGATAGAATGGAGCGAAAAAATTGAGAAGTTGATTGAAGTTGTAAAACAACAGTTTCATAGAATTTTAAGAAGTAATCCAAAAAAGTGGAAGTTATCAAAGGAAGAAATACTTCGTTGGGAAGCAAGTAAATCGATGATACGAAAATCATTAAAAGAATGTGGCTATGGAGATGAGGTAGCTAAAGTTTTTATCCAAAATTATATTATGGAGTTTATCCAAAAATATGGTGAGATTTCGCCTATTACCATTGATAGCATGTTTCCTTTCCAAAATCCAAGTGAGATTGAACTTCGGACAAAGTTTTTAATTTTATTATCATTAAAGGAGCAAGAAGTTGGAAAAGAAGCATTGGAACACTTAATAGAATGTTATCATTGGAATCAATCCAAATATCAAGGAGATGACAGCGTTTATGAAGTGAGTATGCAAGATGTTGAGAGAGCTTTTTATCAGGAATATAGACCATTATCTTATGAAGAAAAACTAAAAATTTTAGTGCAAAGAATTTATGAAAGTTATCTTGGGTATGGGATGATTGACCAGCTTTTATGGATGAATTTAGATGGAGTGTCAGGTGGAGTATCAAAAAACGAAAAAACCATTTGGATTTTTTATCATGGAATTACGATTCATTTCTCATTTCTTACATTCGAAGATGATAGAGAGTTTATAAGAGTATGTAAAAATTTATATCGTTATGAAAGTATTGGGCAATTAAGCCAATCAAGGGGATATATAACAGGAACGAGAAAAGATGGTTCTAGAGTTGTTGTTATGCGACCACCATTTTCGGAAACTTGGGTCTTTTTTGTTAGAAAATTTGATATGGCAAAGCAATTAGAACTAGAAGGTATTTTAAAATGGGATACCAATAGAGATATATATCGGATGCTAAAATGGATTGTAAAAGGATGTCAAGTTATGGGAGTGACAGGGAATCAAGGAAGTGGCAAAACAACACTTTTAATGGCACTCATTCAATTTATTCCATTTGCGTATACGATTCGAGTTCAAGAACTGACATTTGAATTACAGCTAAGGGAACGATATCCAGATCGAAATATTTTATCATTAAGAGAAACAGAGAGTATTTCTGGACAAGAGGCACTGGATCTTTTAAAGAAAACAGATGGAATGGTAACTATTTTAGGGGAAGTAGCGACACATGAAGTAGCCAGCTGGCTCATTCAAGTGGCACAAACAGCATCGTTATTTACTATGTTTACTCATCATGCTAAAACAACAAAAACATTAGTAGAAGGACTTAGAAATGCTTTATTAAAAGAAGGTGGATTCCAAAATGAAACAATCGCTTTAGAACAAGTGGTATCAAGTATTCGTTTTGATGTTCATATGGAAAAGACGAGAGAAGGAGAGCGATACATAGAGAGAATTACAGAAATCATACCAAATTATCAACAAGAAGGAGTTCTTTCTCGTGATTTAATTGTATGGGAGAAAGGTAGTTACGTAATCAAAAATCAAATGTCTAAGGAAACAAAGTATGCCATTTTAAGGCATTTAACAGCGAAGGAAAAGCAACAATTTTTAGAAGAAATGGGAGCTCGGTATGGGGATTAATCTTTTTTATATCATGCTCATCATAGTTTCTATCATTCTCTTTATAAAATCATATAAACGGTATAAAAAGGAAAGAGAAGAGTGCCAGTTTTTAAAGGATTTTTTAAACTTTGTTCAAAAAGTAAAGCAAGTCTATTTTGCTACTGGAATGATAGAGGATGCTATTTTTGAAGTGCTCTATGATATGAAAGATCGGGTGTTACTAGAAGGAGAGAAAATTTATGAAGTGCTTTGTTCGAATAAGGAAGAAGTAAGAAAGCAGTATATGCAAGAACAAAAGAATCCATTTGTTAAATTATTTGGAAGCCTAGTTTATATGGAAATGGAATATGGCACAAAAGAAGATAAAAATACATTTTTAGAATGTATTCAACTTCTACAACAAGATATAGTCATTGAAATTTGGAAAAAAGAAAAAATACAGGCTTTATTTGGAGGTCTTAGTTTTTTAATTTTATTTCCGGGATTTTTTCTAAAAAGTATCGAACAATGGGGTATCTTAAATCTTCCCGAGTTAAGTAAGTATTATAGAGGAACTTTTGGAATATGGGCGCTCGTCAGTATCTTTTTTGTTGTACTTATGACATGGTGGCTCATAGAACAGATTCGTTTCTTTTTACAAAAGGATGTGAAAGAAGAGAAGAAACCTTCTTTTTTAGAGTATCTCGAGGAAAAAAGTGTAATGCAATGGGTATTTAAAATTTGGGAACAAAGTTTTTCAACGTATTATGAAAAGGAGAAGAAAAAGTTACAATCATTTCGGACGATTTTAACGCCAGAACAATTTCTATTAAAAAAGTTTTTGATAGCAATGGTGTTGTTTTTCTTATCTATTTTAATTACTTGTTTGTTTCTATCAAGTAAGCAAGCACAAGCCTTAGAAGGAAAAGAACTCTGGGGAATTGAAGAGGCATCTAGTACAGGGTTATTATCAGAAAACTGGCAAAAAGGAGTTCTTTATGTAGGAGAAAAGTATAAAGAAGAAAAGGAGATTGATGAGGAACAAATTTGGCAGGAACTTTATGAGTATTATAATAAAACCAATTTTTTGCCAGCGAAAGTTGGAGTGTTACAAGTAAAACAAAACTTAGAACAATATCAAAAAAGTAAGTGGACGTTACAGAAGTTTTTCTTAGTAATACTGATAGGGTGTATCGGCTGGAAAATTCCAAATTGGATTTTATGGTATGAAGCAATTTTAAGGAAATATATCGTGGAACATGAGTTTATTCATTATGAAACTGTTCTTATTTTTCTTTCAGAAAAGACACAGTTAGATGTGATAAAAATATTAGAATGGATGGAAGAAGGGGGGATGGTATATAAAGATATTTTACAATGGTGTTGGCTTTCTAGTTATGAGGGCGAAGAAGAGGCATTTTTAGAGCTTAGAGAGTATGGAAAAAGCGAAAAGAAGGCATTTCCTTTTATTTCGATTGCAGATGGATTTCTATTGAGTGATAAAATTGGGTTAAAAAAGGCATTTGAAGATAGAGAGGTTCATCGGAAAAACGGACAAGAGCAAAGAAAGCAAGAGAATGAGAGAAATGTACAAAAATATGGAATGATTGCACAAATGATTTCTTTTTTTCCACTTAGCTTTATTATTGGGGTGTATTTAATTCTTCCGTTTCTTATGGAAAGTATGGTGCAATTATCAGAATTTTTACAACAAATGCAAACATAGTAAAGGGGAAGGAGTATATAACGTATGGAGAATAGTTTAAAAGGATTGTTATTAGCAGGGGCAACAGTCATCACATGTATTATTTTAGGATTGGGTTTTTATATTGCAAGAGAGGCAAAAAGTACAGCAAGTTCAGGAGCTGAACAAATTAATCGACTTCATGCCGAATTTATAGAGGGAGATAAAGTATTGTATGATGGTGTTCAAGTCTCTGGAAGTGAAGTCATTCATGCGATTCACAAATTCCAAAATGAAGATTTATGTATTCAAGTGAGCACAAAAAAAGGTGGGATTGTAAGTTATGGATATACCGATACGACATTATCTACCAAAAGTAGTCATACATGGAAAGAAACACAAAATATTAAAGGTACTTATTATATCAATCCAACTGCTTTATTTCAAGGCGAAGTCGTAAGAGATGATAATTTTGCAATCGTAGGATTAGTCTTTAAACAACAATAAACATATATGGAAAGAAAAAGAAAGGTTAAACAACGAACGGAATGGAACATATTGATGAAATGATACAAAGTATCGTAATTATTATGCTCTTTTGTTTGGCGTTATCATTTCATATGATACAACTTGATAGATGGAAGGAGGAAATACGTCTTGTACAAAAGCAAATGGAATTAGAACAAGACGTAGGGGTATCAACTACGTGGTATGAATAGTTTTGGAAAAATAATGGGAGTATTAGTTGGAGTGTTTTTCTTATTTTTTGTACCGCTCTTGATCTTATCTGAGAAGCAAGAAATCATTATGGAAAGTTATGTGCTAACGAAGACAGCATATTTAGTAGAACATATAAGAAGTAATGGATATGTATCAAAAGAGATGTATGAACAATATACAAAACAACTTGCTTTTACGGGGTATTTATATGAAATTGAAATGGAACATCAACAAGTTGTGTATGACCTAGAAGAAGCATCACAAAGTTATGTAAAACGCTATGAAAACAATTATGAAGAAGATATTCAAGAAGTTTTATTTCATGGAATAGGACGTTATGAGATGAAGAGAGGAGATTTCTTTTTTATAAAAGTTACGAGTAAAACAAAAGGAATCGGCGATAAAATGCGCTCCTACTTTTTGTTACCCATTCAAAGGATGCCAGCAATACAAGTAGAGCTTGGGGGAATGATACGAGATGAAACTACTGGACTATAGTCTTTTATTTGCTATTATAATCGGTGTCATATATTTGCCAATACAAATGGCAGAACAAGAAATAATCGCATATAGTCGATATCAAGTCCAATATCATGAAAAATTAGATAATGCCATCGATGATGGATTATTTGATCTTGTAGAAAGAGATACTTATGAGACAGTTTCTTTAAATAGAGAAGAGGCACTGGAGCGATTTTATCGATCCTTTTATGGCAATTTTGGAGTGCCAAATATAGAAATTGCAAAAACAAAAATACGCCAGCATTTACCGATGATAGGCATCATAGAACAGAATAAAATGTCCATTGCTTATCAAAAGCCAACAAAAAATGATGGACAATGGGATCTTATCGATGCGTGGACCAATTATGCTTATTATGAATATGAAGAGGGAGGAATCCGTTATCAATTTCAGTTAGGAAGTAAAAAAGATTGGGTTCGGGTATCGTTTTATGAGAATACAACATGGATAGAAGGACTTCGACAAGACTTAGCAAAAAAAGATAGTCGTTTGGTATGGTTTTTAGAAGAGCAACGTTTTGAACAAATTCGTAGAAATACTATTTTAAAAGTCTTACAAAAACAAATGGAACAAATAAGCAATTTTTATAACCGTATTGGCAATCAGTGGGGATTTCAATATGAATTTTATTTACCTGATGTGGAACAACAAGATTGGTGTCGTGCCATAGATGATATAGGAATGGTTGTGTTGTTTCAAGGATATCCAGTGGAAGGAACATTAGGAAAAACTTATACAAGATTTGTGTACTCAGGAGCTAGAACTTATAAGAAAGCGAAGTTAGAATAAATGGGAAAAGTACAAAAAAATCATGTGTTCCAATGGAATCATCTGTATGCGAATTGTCAATTTTATGATAAAATAATGAAAAAAGAAGCAGGATAATAGTGGGAAATGCTATATCCTTGTTTCACATAAAATGACGATGAATTACAATGTGGAAAGAAGAGGAAATTGGAATGAAAGACAAGAAATATGTATTTTTTGACTTAGATGGAACCATTACAGATTCTGGGCTTGGTATTACTAAGTCTGTTCAGTATGCCCTAAGAGCATTTGGGATTGAAGAGACAAATTTAAAAAAACTGGAACCATTTATTGGACCACCATTAAAAGATAGTTTTATGGAATTTTATCATATGGATGAAGAACAAGCAAATAAGGCCGTAAAGGCGTATCGAGAATATTATGAGGTTACAGGACTTTTTGAAAATGAAGTGTATGACGGAATTCCCAATGTATTAAAACAATTAAAAGAAGCAGGAAAAGAAATGGTACTTGCCACATCAAAGCCGGAAGTGTTTGCTAAGAAGATTTTAGAACATTTTCAGTTAGATTCGTATTTTTCCATTATAGCAGGAGCTGATCTTGAAGGAAATCGAGTTGAGAAATTAGATGTTATGAAGTATGCAATTGGATTAGCTAATAGTGAAGATTATACACAAATTGTTATGATTGGAGATAGAAAATATGATATTGA
>JADIML010000161.1 GCA_017694765.1 Candidatus Scybalomonas excrementavium | reverse complement strand
ATTATAACTCAATTTGTATCAACAAATGACTTAATACCATTATTGTGAGATAAACACCAAAAACAAAATCACAATCACATAAAACCAAATTTTTTTCATTCTATTTAACATCTAATAAATTTCAAAGATAATTAATAATTCTTTTGTAATAAAATTTGATCTACTATTAAGAGAATTTGAATTTACAAGTTTTTTAATATTTCTATCTTTTCTTTTCTTAATTCATCAAATTTTTGATTATACTCTCGAATAAGATTTGTCAATGGAATCAATGCTCTTTCATCTATATCTGTATACCTAACTGCATCTTTCACATCGTTTGCAATTTCCTTAATTGCTTCTTCCATATTGGTATATGCCCATGTTTCCTTATATTTATCACCAAAAAATCCTGAACCTACATATTCTTCCATACTATCTACATCAAAATAGGACTCATACGAAGATAACTTACAATAAGAATTACTATCAAATTCTCTTTTTGCTCGTTCTACAATGTCTTCTCCATAGATTTCATGTTTTTCCATCATTCTACGAACAGAAGAACTATTAGAGTCTGGATATGCATCAAATTTTGTAAAATCACTTGGTAATTTTACAGTTCCATTGCTGATAATTTTAATCTCTGTTGCAATCTCTTCTAAGAAATGTTCCACTTTTTTATTTAATTCCGTATAATAACTTTCTTCACACTCTGTCGTAAAATACTTTTGTAAATATTTTGCTTTGTATTCCATTATAATCTTTTGCATCAAGACCTTAACTTTTGAATACATAATTCGATCTAATTCATCTCGTGCAGCTCTACGTGCTCTTTCATATGTACTATAAGCGTAGTTATACTGTCCTGAAGCATATGGTAATGGAATATCATACTCTTCCATTCTAAATAAAATTGCTTCTTTTTTAGGAGGCTCCACTTCTTTCCAATCCTTCAATTCCTGAATTGCTTTCTTTTTAATCTCTTCTACTCCAGCTGTGGATATCTTGTTCGTTCTTCCACCATCTACAACAGAAATTGCATTTACTGGACAAATTCTAATTAATTCTTCTACTTGCTTCCATTTACTCTCATCAATTCCAACTTTTACATTTGGAATTGCCTTTCCATCTTCTGCTTCCACGATAAGCTCAGTCATTGCAAAACAACTTCCACATGCAATACATTCCTTAGATACTTGTAATTTTTTCATTATTTTTC
This sequence comes from Candidatus Scybalomonas excrementavium, assembly GCA_017694765.1. Taxonomy (GTDB): domain Bacteria; phylum Bacillota; class Clostridia; order Lachnospirales; family Lachnospiraceae; genus Scybalomonas; species Scybalomonas excrementavium. The sequence continues at coordinate 1,760 of JADIML010000161.1, read as the reverse complement.
TTCCTTTCTCTATACTATATCACCATTTGATCCATTTTTTCTATGTAACGTTCTCCTGTTTCAATAGCTGTCACTGCTGCTTTTGTTATTTCCCCATCTTTATCCAAAAGAGGTGTATCTAAAATCCCATATAACACTTGTGCTAAGTTGATACATGTACCAAGTGCTTGCTTTTCTTCTTTTGTATAATTTTCTCTTCGATTTCCATTTTTTTGTATAATTTCTTCTACGTGAGTTAAAGAATGATTAAATAGCAATCCTAAATTTGATAACACTCCTGACATCATATCTAATTTGGTCTTTATCCCATCTAACGTAATATATACAGTATTTGCTTGTTCAAGCACAACTTGGCTATGCCTTGCTCTACTACTTGCTGCTGATAATTCCATTTCTGATGTTTTTTTCATCATTCCAGACAAGCCAAACACTAAAAATCCCACAAGAGCTTCACTATTGGATAATTGTGTTGTATGAATATTAATAAAACGATGAGATACTCTTTCCACCATAAGAGCATAATGATCAAAAGATTCTATTTTCCCAATTTCATCACTTGATTCAAATCGAATTTCAATAATTTCTTTATAGGCTTTTTGAAAACGTTCCATATATCCTATTAAGATCCCCTTTTTCCGATTAGCAAGACGCATCATACTATTTTCTAATAGTTCTGTTGCTTTACGAACTTTTTCTTCTGCCAATGCTGCATTAGTAAATGCCTTTGCATTTTTTTTCATTGTCTTTTCATCAATTTTTATACATTGGCTTGCACCATATAATCCATTAATAAAAATCCCACCTACAATTATTGGTACTGGTATCATTCAAATATTCCTCCATTTCTTCCAATTGTTAATACTTTATTTGTAAAAATTTGATCGATTTCTTCTTCTGTTTTTAAAATCAAATTGACTTCAAATAATTCTCCAATTTTCTGTAGACCATCGTTGAGTATTTCAAAGGAATTATTTAAAATTCCCTCCTTCATTCTCTTGTACCCCTCTTCAATGGTCTCACTCCATTTTTTGTTTCTTTCCTGTATTAACTGTTCTAGATGCTCTTGTTGTGTTTTCATTTCTCTTAAGGCTTCTGAACTAATTCTTTTTATCATTCGCTCTGCTTCCTGATATTTTTTCAGACCTTTCCAAGCCTCTTTTACTGTCGATACACAAGTAAAAATTGCTCCACATACAACACTTGTCACTACGGCTCCAATGACCTCACCAATAACAGCTCCTACTGCTGTTCCTACACCTGGTACTACCATAGTTCCAAAAGCTGCACCAATTGTTCTTCCTATCTCTCCTCCAATCATTCCTGCTACAAAGACTGTTCCTTTCTGCCCAATTTCTTCCATAAATTGTTTTCCATCAATTTCACCATCTAATAATTTAGACATAGATTCCATCACTAAAGACGCAATTGTAATAAATTGTGCTATTTGATTACTATTTGCCAAGGACTGTAATATTTGGTTTCCTCTAGCTTTTAAAGCATTGGAAATCCCTTGTAAAAGAAGCCGTTCAGTTCCACTAGCAACTACAATCCCCGCTGTTGCTTTTCCCATATCAACAGCAGCTTCCTCTAATGTCTTTTCCCCATTGGCTACTTGCTGTAACTGTTGAATTCCCAATACGGTTATTGGAACTATCGAATTTACAAAACCATCTTTTGCTCCCGATATAAATTCTTTTCCCATATTGCTGACTGTTCTTCCTGCTATTTCCATATTAACAGCAACTTCTGCTTTTATATTT
>JADIML010000160.1 GCA_017694765.1 Candidatus Scybalomonas excrementavium | reverse complement strand
ATAAATAACGGTATAATAGCTATTTTGAATGATTTCTAAGAAATTTCCTTTCTCTCTTCCACCATTAAAACCAAATAGATAGCTTCCTGACTCTGTCTTTGTTGGTGTCACCTGTACAGTTTGAACATTTCCATCTCGTTCATACGTAACCATAACAGATTCTCCATTTGGATGTGTCTGTAAGAACAGCACAATATCACTAAAAATATGAACTTTTGTGTTATTTAATTTCATAATTTTATCTCCGGCCTGTAAACCTGCTACTTCTGCTCCTGACTGTTCCATAACTTCATGTAAGATAGGACTATCAACTCCTGCTACGCTGGATACAAAAATTGCTAGAAGAAAAGCTAAAATAAAATTAAATACTGGTCCAGCTAACACAACAGAAATTCTTGCCCAAACTGATTTTTTACCAAAAGCATTTTCATCTGTACTTTCTTCATCTTCTCCAGTCATCATGCAAGAACCACCAAGTGGTAACAGTTTAATACAATAATCTGTTTCCCCTTTTTTAAAATGACAAATTTTTGGTCCCATACCAATCGAAAATTCTTCTACTTTAATTCCATTTTTTTTGGCAAGTAAAAAATGCCCTAGTTCATGAAAAAGAACTAATAACCCAAATATAATAATTGCTATAAGAATACTCAATTTACCACCTACTTTCAATAAATTCATATGTCCATTGTTCTGCTTCTAAAATCTCATCAACCGATGGATTTTCTACGATACAATGTTTTTTCATACAAGTATCGATGATTTCTATAATATCTAAATACTTAATTTTTTCTTCTAAAAATTTAGCGACAGCTCTTTCATTAGCAGCATTAAATACTGTTGGCATACTTCCACCTGCTTTTCCGGCTTCATAAGCAAGGAAAAGCCCTCTAAAAGTATCCGTATCTGGTGATTCAAATGTTAAACTCTTTAATTTCATAAAATCTAAACGTTCTCCAGGTAGTGGTCGTCTTTCTGGATAATAAAGTGCATACTGAATTGGAAGTCGCATATCTGGAGTTCCAAGCTGTGCCATAATACCTCCATCTACAAATTGAACCATGGAGTGAATCACACTTTGTGGTTGCACAACAACTTCAATCTGATCAAAAGAAATATCAAAGAGCCATTTCGCTTCTATCACTTCTAAGCCTTTATTTACAAGGGTAGAAGAATCAATTGTAATTTTTCTTCCCATCACCCAGTTTGGATGTTTTAAGGCATCTACTAAAGTTACCGTCTCTAGTTGTTCTCGTTTTTTCCCACGAAATGGTCCACCTGAAGCAGTAAGGAGCAACTTATCAATTTCTCTTTGATTTTCTCCATTTAAACATTGGAAAATAGCAGAATGTTCACTATCCACAGGTAATATTTTTACTCCATGCTCTTTGGCAAGTTTCATAATAATATGTCCTGCTGTTACCAGTGTTTCTTTATTAGCTAGAGCAATATCTTTTCCAGATTCAATGGCAGCAATGGTAGGACGAATTCCTATCATACCAACGATAGCTGTTACTAAAATATCAGCTTCTTTCATCGTAGCAATCGTTAAAAGACCATCCATACCTGATAACACTTTAACCTCTAGATCAGCAACTGCTATCTCTAATTCTTTTGCTTTCTCCTCTTGAAAGACAACTGCATATTTTGGTTTAAATTCTCGAATTTGCTCCTCTAATTTTTGAATATTATTCCCAGCTGATAAGGCTGTTACACATAAATCATCATTGTTTCTTACAACCTCTAATGTCTGTGTCCCAATAGAGCCTGTAGAACCTAAAATTGCAATCTTTTTCATGTTTCCCTCTTTTCTAACCAACTCATATTATCTTCTAGTGTCTTACTTTTTCACTATATCTTCTAAACGCTTTTCAATAAAGCCCCTTTTGTTAAAAAGAGTAATAAATAGAAAATAACTGGGGCTGTAAAAATCATACTATCAAAACGATCTAAAATGCCTCCATGACCTGGAATTAATCGACCATAATCTTTCATGTTATGATTTCTTTTAATAGCTGATGCTGCCAAATCACCAATCATTGATACGATTGCTCCTCCTCCACATACAAGTGGGAAAAGAGTTGTAATTGGATACTCAACATGAATATGATCAACGATTAAAATGCTATAAATCCATCCTAGCAACATAGCTCCAATAAGACCACCTATAGCACCTTCTATCGTCTTTTTCGGACTTAATAATGGAGACATTTTATGTTTCCCAATTAACATACCTGTGCAATATGCCAATGTATCACATCCCCAAGAGCTTAAAAAGATAAGGACAACTAAATAACCACCGATTGGTAACGTACGTAACCGATATACATAGGATAACATAATTGCTACATAGAACACTCCAAAAAACGCAATTACAACTTGATCGGCTTGATATTTTGGATATCGAAATACATATGCCGCCATCAACAGCATCATCAATCCACAAAACATCATAAGATATCCTTCTAGATAGTCAAAAGATAGCGCTGCATAATATAAAATTGCCATTAAATATGATATATAACCTAATATACATTTTTCAATCTGATAAACTCGAAAAAGTTCGTACATTCCAATGAGAGAAATTCCTCCGATGACAATTAACGTAATGTCACCACCTAGGTACAGAGTAAGTGCTAATATAATGACTAAAAAAATTCCACTGATCAGTCGCTGTTTGAACATAATCTTTCCTCCTTATACCGCCCCAAATCTGCGATCTCTTCCATTAAAATACTCGATAGCTTTTATAAGTTCTTCTCGATTAAAATCTGGCCATAATACGTCTGTAAAATATAGTTCTGTATAAGCTAACTGCCACATCATAAAATTTGAAATGCGTTCTTCTCCACTTGTGCGAATCATAAGATCTGGATCTGGAATTCCTGCCGTATCTAAGTAGGATGTAAATAAATCTTCTGTAATTTCTTCTTTCCTTATAGTACCACTTTGAATATCATCTGCCATTTTTTTCATAGCACGAACTATTTCATCACGTCCACCATAATTCAATGCCATCGTAAACTGAATCCCATCATTTTCTTTTGATGCTTCTTCCAATTCTTTAATTTTATCTTGAAGTTCTTGTGATAGTCGTTTTGTTTCTCCAATCACTTTTACTTTCATATTATTTTTTTGACATTTTTTTATGCAATCTTTTAAATATTTATTTAATAAATTCATCAGTGTCTCCACTTCTTCTTCTGGACGCTTCCAGTTTTCTGTGGAGAACGCATATACAGTCAAATATTTGATACCTAACTGGGCCGCCTCTCGAATGATCTTTTCTACAACTTTACTCCCTTGCACATGCCCATAACTTCTTGGCATAAATCGTTTTTTTGCCCATCTTCCATTCC
>JADIML010000159.1 GCA_017694765.1 Candidatus Scybalomonas excrementavium | reverse complement strand
ATCAAAGAAAATCATTGTTTTAAAATTATGACAGGGGCGAAAGTACCAGATAATGGGCATGTAGTTGTTAGACAAGAAGATTGTGTGATAGAAGGAAATACGGTTAAAGTTCTTGTTTGGCCAACAAAAGGAAATAATATTTGTATAAAAGGTGAAGATTTTAAAGAAGGAGAGCTTTTAATTCCAGAAGGTACAGTGTTAGACTATATCCATATTGCTTTACTATCAAGTATTGGTAGAACAGAAATTATGATTTATAAAAAGCCAAGAATTGCTGTTTTAATTAGTGGAAGTGAAGTGTGTCAGCCAGGAAAGCCATTAATAGAAGGTAAGATTTATGATAGCAATGCTATGATGATTAAGCAAAGACTTTTGACATTAGGTTATGGTGCAAAGACAATTGAATTTTTACAAGATGATAAGGCTGAAGTTTCAAAGGTATTAGAACAAATCAGTCAAAATCACGATATGATTGTTACAACAGGGGGGGTTTCTGTAGGAGAGAAAGATATTTTCCACGATGCCTTAGAGATGGCACATGCGAAAAAAGTATTTTGGAAAGTGGCACTAAAGCCTGGAACTCCAGCTATTTTTTCTATGCTAAATGGTTGTCCAATTATTTCTCTATCTGGCAATCCGTTTGCAGTAGGTGTTACATTTGAAATGCTTGCTAGAAAGGTTTTATATGAAATAACAAACGATGATAGACTACTTATGACATGCTTACAAGTACCAATTAAAAATGCTTTTCAAAAGACAAGTGATAAAAGTCGCTTTGTTCGTGCAAAATGGAATGGAACATGTGTAGAAGTTCCAGAAGGTCTCCATGCTTCTTATGCGTTAAAAAGTATGATGGGATGTAATGCACTTGTAGAACTTCCAGCAAGAAAAGAGCCAATAAAGGCAGGGGAAGAAGTAACGATTTGGCTTTTATAAAGTAGTAAGAGTTTATTCGTATATGGATAGAGAGGAATAGAAGATGAAGAAAAAGCCATATATACTTCAAGTGTGTGGTTTAAAGAACACTGGAAAAACAACATTTATGAATGGATTCACAAGTTATCTCAAAGAAAAAGGATACATAGTTGGAACAGTTAAGCATGATGGACATGAATTTCAAACAACACATTATACAGAAGATAATTTTCAGCATTATCATGCAGGTGCCGATACAAGTATTGTTTTTTCTGATGGTCAGTGGCTTCAAATTCAACGAGAAAAAAGAACGCTAGAAAGTTTTATTGCAGATCTACAAGAAATGGATATCATTTTAATTGAAGGATGCAAAAAAGAAGAATATCCTAAAGTAGAGCTACTTCGTACTGGAATTAGTGAAATACCAGTTTCGAATGAAATTGGGCGTTTGGCTTGTATTATAGATGAAACATATCAAACATATTGTGGCAATGAAACATATCTTTGCAAACAAGATACGAAGTTATTCGATAAAGTGCTAAAACTTCTATTAAATCATGGGAAGTAAATCGTGATAAGCTCTATATAAAATCGACAAAGGAGGAAGAATATGATATTTGAAAAATTTTTTCCAGATAAATGGATGAGTTCTACCTATGAAATTCCATTTGAAGAATACTATGAAAAAGGGTATCGAGGTATTTTATTTGATATTGATAATACATTAGTACCTCATGGAGAGCCAGCTGATGAAAGAGCAATTCAGCTTTTTAAGCGCTTAAAAAAGATAGGATATAAAGTCTGTGTGATGTCCAATAATAAAGAACAAAGAGTAACTTCCTTTAGTCAAGCAGTTGGAATAGAGTTTTATATATTTAAGGCAAATAAGCCATCGATAAAGTCGTATCAGATTGGTATGAAAAAAATGGGAACAGATGTAACGAATACTCTTTTTGTAGGCGATCAGCTTTTTACGGATATATATGGAGCGAATCGAGCAGGTATAAAAAGCATTTTAGTCAATCCGATTCATCCAAAAGAAGAGATTCAAATTGTGTTAAAACGCTATTTGGAAAAAATTGTATTACATGGTTATAAACATAAAAATTAGTACAAGTATACGTAAGTTTGATATAAAATCATAGTTTCTTTTTGCCTACCTGTAATGGTATACAATTTATTTGGAGCAAACGATCTCCAAATGAACAGGCATTCCATTCGAAGAAGTTAAGCAGTTTTGTGATAAATAAAATTTAGTGTTTATTGAGAAAAAATATGATTTTTATTATAAAAATAGAAATTGTAATTATTTTAAATTTTACTTATCTGAAAAAATAGTTGAAAAATCACAGCTTTTAGTATAAAATAGAATAAGCTTATAGTGATTATTTAAGGAGGAATATCTTTATGATATCAGCAGGTGAATTTAGAAATGGTGTTACCATCGAATACGAAGGAAACATTTATCAGATTATTGAATTCCAACATGTAAAACCAGGAAAAGGTGCAGCGTTCGTTCGTACCAAATTAAGAAACATCAAGAGTGGCGGTGTGGTAGAAAAAACTTTCCGTCCAACTGAAAAATGTCCTCAAGCTCATATCGAAAGAAAAGATATGCAGTATTTATATTCTGATGGAGATTTATTCCATTTCATGGATGTTGAAACATACGATCAGATCGCTTTAAATGCAGAAGCAATTGGCGATGCGTTAAAATTCGTAAAAGAAAATGAAATGGTAAAAACAGTAGCTCACGCTGGACAGATCTTTACAGTTGAACCACCATTATTCGTAGAATTATTAATTACAGAATGTGAACCAGGTGTAAAAGGTGATACAGCAACAGGTGCTACAAAACCATGTACAGTAGAAACTGGAGCAACTGTATTAGTTCCTTTATTCGTAAATGAAGGAGATACAATTAAAATTGATACTCGTACAGGAGAATACTTATCAAGAGTATAATTCTAATGCGAATGTAAACAGACAAAAACCACGAAAATGGCTTATTTTCGTGGTTTTTTCTTTTGTATCATTTCACGAAAACAGTTTAAAAAAAGTACTATTGGTAACATACTGGTAACAAACAAAATAGATAGCAAGGCATTTCTTAGATTTATGTTTACAGATCGTATTTAAAAATAAAAAATAGAATTGACATACAATTTATCTAACGGTATGATTTATAGTGGTAAAATTAGTTTTATTATCAAAAAAGAAACTAAAAAATAAAGGAAGAGGATATCGTTATGACAAAATTAGAGATGAAAGAAGCTGTAATAAAGGCAATTGATGGCAATAAGGATAAGCTGTTTGCCATTAAAAATCAGATTTATTGTAATCCAGAGTTTGGTTACAAAGAAGTAAAGACAACTCATACAGTTGCGACATATTTGGAGAATGAACTAGGGTTATCTGTTGAGAAAAATATTGCGATTACTGGTTGTCGTGCACAAGTAAAAGGAAGAACAAAAGGCCCTTGTATCGCTATTATGGGGGAACTTGATGGAATTAGTTGTAAAGAGCATAAAGATGCAAATGAAATAGGTGCAAGTCATACTTGTGGGCATTTTTTGCAAATTACAGGTATGTTAGGAGCAATTACAGGATTGATAAAAAGTGGAGTTATTAATGAATTAGATGGACTAATCGATGTAATTGCAACTCCAGCAGAAGAGTTTATTGAATTAGAATATCGTGATAAGTTAAAGAAAGAGGGCAAATTAACGTATTTTGGTGGAAAACAAGAGCTGATTAAGAAGGGGTATCTTGATCATGTTGACATGGCAATGATGTTCCATTCTCAAGATTTAGGAGAAGCAAAGGCACTCATTGGACCAGAAAGCAATGGATTTGTTGGAAAGAAAATCCACTTCATTGGAAAAGAAGCTCATGCAGGTTCAGCACCTTATGACGGTATTAATGCATTAGATGCTGCTATGTTAGCAATAAATTATGTCAATGCCCTTAGAAGCACTTTTAAAGAAAGTGAACGTGTACGTTTCCATCCAATTATTACAAAAGGAGGAGACATTGTGAATGTCGTTCCAGCAGATGTTCATATGGAGTCGTACGTTCGAACAAGAACGATACAAGGATTAGAAGATGTGAATGAGAGAGTGAATCGAGCGATTCAAGCAGGAGCGATGGCAGTTGGAGCTAAAGTAGAAATTACAGAAATTCCAGGATATTGCCCAATTTTAAGACAAGAAGATTTTGATGAGGTTATGAAAAAGAACTTAGAAGTCTTAGGATTAGAGGGAAAGATCATTGATGGAGGCGATTTTACAGGTTCTTTTGATTTTGGAGATATTTCCCATTTAATGCCAGCAATTCATCCAATGATAGGAGGAATTAAAGGTGGGCTTCATACGAAAGAATTTGAAGTTGTTGATGAAGAACTTGCTTGTATCATTCCAGCCAAAGCAATGGCTATGACAATCATTGATTTATTATGTGATGGTGCAAAAGGAGCTCATGAAATTTTAAAAGGCTTCAAACCAAAGATGACAAAAGAAGAATATTTGAAATTTTTACAAAAAAATGATCGAACAATTGTATATGGGGAAGGAAAATAGAAATGAAAGAGATGAAAAATAGTCAAAAACTTTTTACAGATTATCGAGTTTACATAACAGCTTTGCTTGCAACAATTGTAAGTGAAAAGATTGGAGCAGCAAAGATTCCATTTGGACCAGGAAGTATTATTTTATTACCAATGATCTATGCGATGATTTTTTGTCTGATTATCTATTTAATGAAGCCTTTAAAATGGCTAAAAGAGAGACAGTCAGAAACAGCAAGTAATTTAATTTCCATTGGAATTACTCTTTTGATAGGTAAAATCAGTATTACAAGTGGTGTTGCGATTGAAGAAATTGTTACGGCAGGTCCAGCGTTAATTTTACAAAATTTAGGAAACTTAGGAACGATTTTATTTGCCTTACCAGCCGCTTTATTATTAGGGTTTAAAAGAGAAAGTATCGGTATGACACATTCTATTGGGAGAGAACCAAATGTAGCATTAATTTCAGAACGATATGGCTCTGACACACCAGAATTTCGTGGTGTTATGATGGTATATGTTGTTGGTACTGTATTTGGCACTATTTTTATGGGAGCAGTAGCTAGTTTATTAGCAAGTGCAACTCCAATTTCAGTAGAAGCTTATGCAATGGCAACAGGATGTGGAAGTGCTGGTATGATGACAGCAGCATTAGCACCTCTTTTAGAATTAAAAAAAGAAGCAGCAACTACATTAACGGCATATGCAAGTATTAGTAATTTAATTTCAAGCATTGGAGGACTTTATATTTCCATTTTCCTTGGATTGCCATTAACGGAAAAATTATATAAAATTTTAGAGCCAAAACTTGGAAGAAGAAAAAGGGAGAAATAGGGAGAATTATATGGAAAAGACAATTACATTGGAACAAATATTAGAGTGGACATTAGTGTTGCTCATTACAGGTACGATTATTTTAGTTGGAAATCTCATTGGATATCAGCATCATATCATAGATTCTATACCGGGAATGTTAATTTTAGTTGGAATTAGTATAATCGGTATGATATTAGCGAAAGTCATTCCTATTAATATGCCAGCTATGTGTTATATTTCGATTATTGGTATCTTACTTGCCCTGCCAATGAGTCCAACAAGTAATTTTGTTGTAGAAGCTACAAGTAAAGTAGAATTAATGGCGATTTGTACACCGGTTCTTGCTTATACAGGGATATCAATTGGAAAGAGCTGGGCAGAGTTTAAAAAAATTGGCTGGAGAGGTGTTGTAGTTACACTTTTAGTTATGTTTGGTACTTTTTTTACATCAGCACTTTTCGCAGAAATTTTAATACAAATTACCAAATAATATATTAAAATTATCTTATTAGACAATATATTAATAATAAAAAAGAAAATACGTATTATCTAGTGATTTCAATTTTCTAGAAAATACGTATTTTTTATATGATAGGAATTTCTCTTAACAAGCCATTTGGAATCAGCACTTTCTTTGTTTTGCTAGCATTTCTTCTAATGCTTCTTCGCTTACACTAATAA
>JADIML010000158.1 GCA_017694765.1 Candidatus Scybalomonas excrementavium | reverse complement strand
ATACAACTTCTCATGTATTAGCAGAAGCTGTAAAACGTTTATTCCCAAATGCAAAATTAGCAATCGGACCAGCAATTGAAGAAGGTTTTTATTATGATTTTGAAGCAGAACCTTTTTCAAAAGAAGATTTAGAAAAATTAGAAAAAGAGATGAAAAAAATCATCAAAGAGGGAAATCGCTTAGAACGTTTCACTTTATCAAGAGAAGAAGCCATTGCTTTTGCAAAGGAAAAAAATGAACCATATAAAGTAGAATTAATTGAAGAGTTACCAGAAGATGCTGAAATTTCTTTCTATCGTCAAAGTGATGGATTTACAGATCTCTGTGCAGGACCTCATTTAATGAATACAAAAGGAATTAAAGCGTTTAAATTAATTTCTTCTTCTATGGCATACTGGAGAGGAGATTCAGACAAAGCGCAGTTACAACGTATTTATGGAACAGCTTTTGCTACAAAAGAAGAGTTAAATGCGTATTTAGAACATTTAGAAGATATTAAAAAACGTGATCATAACCGTTTAGGAAGAGAAATGAAACTCTTTACAACAGTAGATGTTATCGGACAAGGACTTCCTTTATTAATGCCAAAAGGTCAAAAAATTATTCAGACACTTCAAAGATGGATCGAAGATGAAGAAGATAACAACCGTGGATATGTTCGTACAAAGACACCATTGATGGCAAAATCCGATTTATATAAAATTTCAGGACATTGGGATCATTACAAAGATGGTATGTTCGTTCTTGGAGATGAAGAAAAAGATAAAGAAGTAATGGCACTTCGTCCAATGACTTGTCCATTCCAGTATTATGTATACAAAGCAGAACAGCATTCTTATCGTGATCTTCCAATTCGTTATGGAGAAACATCTACATTATTCCGTAATGAAGATTCCGGAGAAATGCACGGATTAACTCGTGTGCGTCAGTTTACAATTTCAGAAGGACATTTAGTCATTCGTCCTGATCAAGTGGAAGAAGAAATGATTGCTTGTTTAGAACTTTCTGATTACTGTATGAGAACATTAGGACTTCAAGATGACGTAACATATCGTTTATCAAAATGGGATCCAAACAATCGTGAAAAATATTTAGGTGATGAAGAATACTGGGAAAAAACACAAGATACAATTCGTAGAATTTTAAAAGAGAAAAACTTAGAGTTTGTAGAAGCAGAAGGAGAAGCAGCGTTCTACGGTCCTAAGATCGATATCCAAGCAAAGAACGTATACGGAAAAGAAGATACGATGATTACAATCCAATTAGATTGTGCCATTGCTGAAAAATTTGATATGTTCTATATTGATCAGAATGGAGAAAAACAACGTCCATATATCATTCATAGAACATCTATGGGATGTTATGAAAGAACTCTTGCATGGTTAATTGAAAAATATGCTGGTAAATTCCCAACATGGTTATGTCCAGAACAAGTTCGTGTGTTACCAATTTCAGAAAAATATGCAGACTATGCGAATAAAGTAGCAGCAGAACTTAAGAAAAACCAAGTGCTTTGCAGTGTAGATAATCGTTCTGAAAAGATTGGATATAAGATTCGTGAAGCAAGACTTGAAAAACTACCATATCTTTTAGTAGTAGGACAGCAAGAAGAAGCAGATGGAACAGTATCTGTTCGTAGCCGTTTTGCAGGAGATGAAGGAATTAAGCCATTATCTGATTTTATTGCACAGATTACAGAAGAAATTCGTACAAAGACAATTCGTAAAGAAGAAGTAGTAGAAGAAAAATAAAAAATATAAAAGGGCAATTTTAGAGATATTTTAATAGAAAATAAAAAAGTATCTTGTCAGATTGAATCGTTGATGATATACTAAAACTAGCCTAAGTGGCTTGTGACTGATCATGCAGGCAAGACCATCTTTATAGCTATACGTTTATATTTGTATAATTTGTATACCTATGGAGATGGTCTTTATTATTTCATGCAGAATTGCACATCATCAATCATATGTAATAGAAAATAAAATGAAAGGAGCGGACATAGTGTATAGAGTCAAAAAGGTTGTGAACAATAATATTGTTTGTGCCATAGATGATAAGGAAGAAGAAGTAATTCTTCGAGGGCTTGGAATTGGATTTCATAAGAAATCAGGAGAAGAAGTTCCAGAAGAATTGATTGAAAAAGTATATCGTATGGATGGGACAAAAAGTACAAATAAACTTCAAGAATTATTAGCTGAAATTCCATTGGAATATGTAGAGGTTTGTACAGATATTATTGATCATGCCAGAGATATTCTAGGGCGCCGCCTAAATAATAATATTTATATTACATTAACCGATCATATTAGCTTTGCAATCACAAGACAGAAAGAGAATTTAGAGTATAAAAATGCAATGCTTTCTGAAATTAAATGTTTTTACCCACAAGAGTATGAGTTGGGAGTAGAAGCACTTTCTATTATAGAAAAAAGATTAGGAATTCGGCTATCGATTGACGAAGCTGGATTTATTGCACTTCATATTGTAAATGCAGAGCTTGATACTAACATGAGTAGTATGGTACAAATTACAGAGTTAATACAAAAGATCTTGGAAATTGTCACAGAGTATTATCAAATGCAATTTGATGAAGAGTCACTTTATTATAGTCGTTTTATTACACACCTTAAATTTTTTGGACAAAGACTTTTTATGAAAAAAGAAGTAAAAAATGATGATAAAGTGTTTCAAGAGATGATAAAAACGCAATATCCAAATGATTATGAATGTGCAAAATTAATTCAACAGCATATCAAAAAAGTTTATAAAAAAGACATTACAGAAGAAGAGATGATGTTTTTAACCGTACATCTTCGTAGAATTTCTATGTAATATGGGAGATAAATAAAAGCACAAAGAGGAAAAATCAGAGTGTGACTGGTAGTGCAGGCAGGACTGAGCAATTTTTCTTTTGCATAAAACTTATAAATATAGACAAAATATAAGGGAAAGAAATGATATTGTCTATGAAAATCAATTCAAAAGAAGGGTAGATTGGTTTTATAAGGGATATGTAAGAGGAAATAGCTTGGTCTTTTTTTATAGATTTTTATAAAGTATAAAAGAGTGGCTTGGCTCTTTTATACAAAGGTAACTATTTGATGAATATGATAGGAGGAACAGTGTATGAAAGACAAAATATTTGGTGTCTTACAACGTGTAGGAAGATCCTTTATGCTTCCAATTTCCATTCTTCCGGTAGCTGGTTTATTTCTAGGTATCGGTGGTTCTTTTACAAACCAAACAATGCTTGAAACTTATGGGCTTCAAGGTGTTATGGGACAGGGAACTTTTATTTATACAATTCTTTCTGTATTAAATGCAGCAGGAAGTATTGTATTTGATAACTTACCAATTATATTTGCTATGGGTGTTGCCATTGGTATGGCAAAGAAAGAAAAAGAAGTAGCAGCACTTTCTAGTGTAGTAGCATTCTTTATTATGCATGCATCCATTGGAGCATTGATTAGTGCAAGTGGTGGAGTAGAAAATATGCTTTCTGGTTCCACTGCATCAGTTGTAGGGATTACTTCCTTACAGATGGGAGTATTTGGTGGTATTATTGTAGGTCTTGGAGTAGCAGCACTTCATAACCGTTTTTATAAAATTGAATTACCACAGGTGCTTTCTTTCTTTGGAGGAACAAGATTCGTACCAATTATTTCTGCAATTGTATATTTAATTGTTGGTATTGTTATGTTCTATATTTGGCCAACTGTTCAGGTTGGAATCAATCATTTAGGACAGTTCGTTATGAACTCAGGATATGCAGGAACATGGTTCTATGGTTTAATGGAACGTGCTTTAATTCCATTTGGACTTCACCATGTATTCTATCTTCCATTCTGGCAAACATCAGTTGGTGGTACAATGGAAGTAGCAGGAAGATTAGTAGAAGGTGCACAAAATATCTTCTTTGCACAGCTTGCAGATCCAACAACAGAACATTTTGCAGTATCTGCTTGTCGCTTTATGTCTGGTAAGTTCCCACTTATGATTTTTGGTCTTCCAGGAGCTGCACTTGCTATGTATCAATGTGCAAAACCTGAAAAGAAAAAAGTTGTTGGAGGTCTTTTATTATCCGCAGCTTTAACAGCGATGATTACAGGGATTACAGAACCATTAGAATTCACATTCCTTTTTGTAGCGCCAGTTTTATATGTCATTCACTGTATTTTTGCAGGACTTGCATATATGTTTATGCACATCTTTGGTGTAGGTGTTGGTATGACATTCTCTGGTGGTTTAATCGATATGACTCTTTTTGGTATTATGCAAGGTAATGCAAAAACAAGTTGGATTTATATCGTAATCGTTGGTATTGGATACTTTGTTGTATACTACTTACTATTTAGTTTCTTAATTAAGAAATTAGATTTAAA
Source organism: Candidatus Scybalomonas excrementavium (assembly GCA_017694765.1). Classification (GTDB taxonomy): domain Bacteria; phylum Bacillota; class Clostridia; order Lachnospirales; family Lachnospiraceae; genus Scybalomonas; species Scybalomonas excrementavium. The sequence continues at coordinate 5,278 of JADIML010000158.1, read as the reverse complement.
AACTCCAGGTCGCGAAGACGGTGACGGAGAAGTGAAACTTTACAAACGTTCTGATTTAGATGCAAAAAATGGAAAAGGCGCAAATGCTGGACAAGCTCTTTCAGAAGATGATATGGTATCTGCTATCATTACAGAAGGACTTGGTGGAAAATCCAATATTAGTGACTTAGATTGCTGTGCAACAAGACTTCGTGTTACAGTAAAAGATAATGCAAAGGTGAAACAAGATGTATTAAAATCTTCTGGTGCTTCAGGAGTTGTTGTAAAAGGAAATGGGGTTCAAGTTATTTATGGACCAAAAGTAACTGTTATTAAATCAAATCTAGAAGATTATTTAGAACATGCAACAGAAGAACCTATTCATGTAGAAGCACCAGTACAAGAAGAGCCTGTAAAAGAAGAACAAAAAGTAGAAGAAGTAAAATCAATTGAAATTTCATCTCCATTTACAGGAAAAGCAGTAGAACTTTCAGAAGTAGAAGACGGTGTATTCTCTGAAAAAATGTTAGGAGACGGGATTGCAGTAGAACCATCTGATGGAACAATCTATGCACCATTTGATGGAAGTGTTGCAGCCGTTTTTGATACAAAACATGCCATTGGACTTGTATCAGAAAATGGTCTTGAATTATTAATTCATATTGGAATTGATACGGTTCAGTTAAATGGACAGCATTATGATATTAAAGTAAAAGCTGGAGATAGTATTAAAAAAGGTGATGTACTTGGTACTGTTGATTTAGAAAGCGTTCGATTAGCTGGCTATCGTACTATCACTCCATTAATTGTAAGTAATACAGATAAGTTTAATAGCTTTACAACAAATACAGGCGATGTAAAAGCTGGAGACCTAGTATTAACAGTAAAATAAAGGAATAAGAAAAATACAACGAATCATATCAATTGTTTTTTTCATTAAAGTTGGAAGGATACAGAATGAAAAGTCATCTGTTTCCAAGGAAAAAATAAAGAGGGTATCGCTCTATCATCTATTTTGATGATTTTGCGATACCCTCTTTGTTATATGGTAGGAAATATGATTTTACAATTCATTTTTAAAAACTTCCCCATCTTTCATAACGAAGCTAACATCTTTTAGAACACGGATGTTTTCTAAAGGATTGTGGTTGACTGCAATAATATCAGCAAATTTTCCAGGTTCAATAGAACCAATTTTATCGTTTAGTCGAAGAAGTTTGGAGGCAACTTTCGTAGCCGATAAAAGAGCATCGACTGGTGTCATACCATTTTGAACCATAAGCTCAAATTCTTCTGCCTGTTCCCCATGATAGCTAAATGGAGTTCCGGTATCTGTTCCAAATGCTATATTAGCACCCGCATGATAAGCAAGAGAAAAAGATTTTGTATGAGTTTTTACGACATCAGCACATTTCTCTACGATAAATGGAGGGATTCCTGCTTCAAGTCCATGAAGCATAATATGATAACCAGCTATTAAAGTTGGAATAAGGTAAGTGCCTTTTTCTAACATAAGAGATAGACCTTCTTCATCTAACATAGTGCCATGTTCAATGGAAGTAACACCAGCACGAATTGCCATTTTAATCCCTTCTGTACCATGGGTATGTGCCGATGTAATATGTCCTTTTCTAGAGGCTTCTTCACAAATAGCACTTAGTTCTTCCATAGTAAATTCCGGAGCTCCTGGATCGTCACCAAAGGAAATGACACCACCAGTTGCCATAATTTTAATTTGATCAGCACCCCATTTTAAATTTTCACGTACTCCTTTTCTACAAGCATCCGGATCGTCTACGATAATACCAAGACTATGTTCCCCAGTAATCATTGGACTAAAATGAGAGTCAGCATGACCACCAGTTGTTCCAAGAGGTCTTCCACTGACAAAGAGTCTAGGACCTTTTACAATGCCTTGGTTGATCATATTTTTTAATGCAACATCGGTATAGCCAACAGCCCCTTCATCACGAAGTGTTGTAAACCCTGCCATAAGATCACGCATTGCATAGGAATATGCTTTTAAGGTTAAATCTCCTTGAAGTTCAGAAGCGATGGTATCAAAGGCATTATTTTCACCATTCATATTTAAATGTACATGACAGTCAATTAACCCTGGAAGAACATATTGATTGGAAAGATCCAAAAGCTCATATCCTTCTTCTGGAACTTCATGAAATTCAATTTTTTCAATAATATTTTTATAAATATAGATAAGAGCATTTGATCTGAATTGTTTGGAATTTACATCAAATAAATGACCACATTTTATGACCTGTTTCATCTTTGTTCTCCTTTCTTTTTAACAGTGTTTATAAATCACGCCATCTTTCATAACAAAATGACAGTCTGTCATGACAGTAATATCATCGATTGGACTTTTGTTAAAGGCTACGATATCAGCAAATTTTCCTTTTTCAATAGAGCCGATTTTATCATTCATTTTTAAAAGTTCAGAATTTACTTTAGTCGCACAAAGAAGAGCTTGAACTGGAGAAAATCCATACTGAGTCATAAGTTCAAATTCAAATCCTTGTTCTCCATGTTTATTATAAGGGGTAGCAGCATCTGTACCAAATCCAATTTTTACTCCTTTTTGAATCATTTTTTTAAGATTTGTACGATGATTTTCAAGACAACGAGTTGCCTTGTCTACTGCCCAAGCTGGAATCCCACTTTGAGAGCCAAATTCAACAATTCGATAAGCTGCAATAATAGTAGGAATTAAATAAACACCATATTCTACTAGCATATCAATGCCTTCATCATCAATCATCATTCCATGTTCAATGGAGGTAATTCCAGCGCGAATTGCCTGTTTAATACCTTTGGCACCATGAGCATGAGCAGAAGATAATTTACCTCTAGAGTTGGCAATATCTAGGGCTGCTTTCATTTCTTCAAAGCTAAGTTCTGGTGCACCTGGTTCATCACCAAAGGAAATAACTCCACCAGTTGCCATAAGTTTGATTTGATCAGCGCCATACTTAAATGTATAACGAGCAGCTTTTCTAGCTTCTGCTGGCGTGTTTACAATGGTAGAAAAAGAACCCCCTGTCATATAAGGTGTTAAATGGTTATCCCCATGTCCACCAGTAGAACTAATGGACATACCAGATACAAGAAGTCGTGGTCCAGATACAAGACCAGACTGAATGGCATTTTTTAAAGATACATCAGAAAAACCATAACCACCTTCATCACGAAGTGTTGTAAATCCTGCCATTAAATCCTTTTGAGCATGATTCATACTAAGTAACGTAAGTTCTCCAATACTTGTATGTGAAAGTAATGCCATCATGTCTGGCTCACCGTTCATATTAATATGTACATGAGCATCAATCAGACCAGGCATTACAAATTTATCGGATAAATCAATGATTTCTCCTTCAAAATTAGAAAGTGTATGAGAAGGAAGTACAGCATCAATTTTATTATCAGTAAGTAAAATTCCCATATCCTTTTGTACCGTTTCATCTTTTCCAGAGAAAAGTTGACCACATTTGATTAGTTTAGTCATAATGAATCAATTCCTTTCGTACGAATTTTAAAATATCATTGGAATGATAATTCCAGAGAAAATAACAGAAGCAATGGTAACTGTTGTGAATCCTGCAATTAACATCTTTGGAAGTAAATGTTGTTGGATACGTTTCTTTTCTTCTTGATTGATAGAAAGACTTTCCACAACTTCATCTGTAATAATTTGTGTACATGGGTATCCAAAGAGAGCAGTTAATCCACAAGCCGCTGAAATAGCAGGTGAATACCCAAAGATTTTTCCAGCAATGATACTCATAATTATAATACCAATAGCAGATAATAGTAACATTCCAATAAGAGGGATAATCATTTCGCTAAGAGAAGCCCATGTAACTGATTTAAAGTTTCCAGGAAGAATGGCTAAAGTGCCAAGCATAAGGAAACCAAAGCAATTTGCCTTTGTAAGTGCATTTGTTTCTAAAAATCCAATTTCTGTTGCGATAATACCACAAAGTAAGTAAGCAATATTGACATTTAAGAGTGGTGTTGTGCGCTCTCCAAACATAGTAAGATTGGATAATAATGTGGCGATGATTGCAACAAAAGAAAGTTTAAATAAAATAATTCCCGGAGTTTGCATCCACTGTGGAAGTTCTTTCAAAATTTTAAAGTTTATATCCCATTCTTTCGGTTTTTCCTTCGCAGTACTTGTTGTCTGATTCGTAATAGAAGAATGAGAGAGATTATTTTCTTTTAAGAAACGATTTGCTTCTATTTTTAGAGCTTTCGAAGCAAGAGGCAATCCTACAAACATTTGCATAGCACAAACAAGAGTAGCAAAGGCAGCAAGATCAGGTCGACCAGCAGCATTTGCTGCATCAGTTGTTAATATAGTAGCAATGATTGCTCCTGATAGAGGAGGAGCAGAAGTTAAAGCATAATCTCTACCAAATAGCCAAGAACCAATTGTAAAAGCAACAATAGCAATACCAATAAGACCAACACAGGAAATAATAACAGTTTTCCATTCACGAATTAAGTCTTTTAAGTTGATTAAAGTACCTAGATTTGTAATCATAAGTGCAATTCCAAAGTTGCTCATAACAACTGTAATTCCTGTATCATCGACTGCCGTTGTTGGAATGATACCAGTAAGAAAGCCAATGAGATAGATAATACAACCTACAATAATCGCAGAAATAATTGCTTTTGTCTTTCTTGCAATTATGTCACCAAATAATCCGAAACATAAGGTGAATATCATAAAAGCAAAAAGAGGTGTCCATAAAGTTTCCATAATTATACCTCCCTTGAGTAAATGTTTTTCAGTAGTATAACAGATTAACTTGATAAAGTAAAGAAAAATTTGGATTTAAAGTGAGAAATTGGATTTTTCAAAGGAAGATAGGAATACTTTTTTATGATAATTTATGGTAAAATAATTAAACTAGAAGAAAGGAAAAAAGTGATTGCAGTAAGTTACTATTTATAAAAGGTCAATGGTAAATGGAAGAGTGCAAAAATAAAAGTTGAATAAAAGTTGATAAATTGTTAATGTTGGAGGAACTTGAATGAATGAAAAAACAATAGGAGAGTTATCTAAATTTACTGGAGATTGCGGAAGTAATGAAAGAAAAATACAATGCTCAATTTGATAACTTTGATAAATTAAAAACAGACATTTTTGGAATTCGTTTAAAAATCACCCATGATGGGCAAGGAAATGATTGGAATTATATAAAAATAATCATTCCACTAAAAATAGAATAGAGAAAAATGGCGTAAAATCAAGAAATATAGAACCTAAGAGTAACTG
>JADIML010000157.1 GCA_017694765.1 Candidatus Scybalomonas excrementavium | reverse complement strand
GATTGTAAAAAAAATTAGAGAATATGCAGAATCTAGAAATCAAAAAAATACTTCTTATATCCAAAAAAATACAAAAGCACAAGAACATGACTTAGAAATTATTGTTACTAATATGATACATGAAATAGGAGTACCAGCTCATATTAAAGGATACCAATATTTAAGAGATTCTATTACAATGGCCGTTGGTGATATGGATATTTTAAATTCTATTACAAAACAATTATATCCATCCATTGCAAAGTTACATAAAACAACTCCAAGTCGTGTAGAAAGAGCTATACGCCATGCGATAGAAGTTGCATGGGGGAGAGGAAAAATGGATACGATTGATGAATTATTTGGCTATACCGTAAATGCAGGAAAAGGAAAACCAACAAATTCGGAATTTATTGCGTTGATTTCAGATAAAATTCGGTTAGAATCTAAGACAAAAGTAAGTTAAAATCATGTGTGTAAATTACAATTTAAAAACACATTTAAAAATAACATTTGAATTAACAGTATAAAAGTAAGAAAATGAAGGATTAGTTAGAAATAAATAGAAAAATAAAATAATTTATCAAAAAATATTGACAAATATATAAAATAAACTTATAATCAGATATGTTACAAATTGAAAGGAGAGTATGAAGATGATTTTAAATGAAAAGAAAATTAAGGTGGTTATAGCAGATAGTTGTACAGAAACTCGTAAAGAGTTAGTAAACTTAATCAGTAATGCAAAAGATATGGAATTGGTGGGGGAAACAGGAAATGGACGAATTGCTTGTCAATATATTCAAGAAAAACAACCAGATGTAGTATTGGTAGAGGTTGTACTTCCTGAGATTGATGGATTAGGTGTTATTGAGAACATAAAAGGAGAATTTGGAGAAGAGAAACAGCCAGCATTTATCGTTCTAGGTTCTATTAGTTCTGATCATATGGTAGAATGTGCCTTCCAAGCTGGAGCAGACTATTATATTATGAAACCATTTCATAATAAATCTGTATTATCAAGAATTCGACAAGTTATGCAATATGGAAATGTGAATTTAAAAGTATTACATAATAACAAAGAATATGAAACAAAGACGATGGAATATGATTTAGAAACAGATGTAACAGAAGTGATTCGTGAGATAGGAATTCCAGCACATATTAAAGGGTATCAATATATTAGAGAAGGAATTATTATGGCAGTCGATGACATTAATATGTTAAATTATATTACAAAGTTATTATATCCTACTATTGCGAAAAAATATAAAACGACTTCAAGTAGTGTAGAAAGAGCCATTCGTCATGCCATTGAAGTAGCATGGAGTCGTGGTAAAATAGAAGTTTTGGAAGAAATTTTTGGATATACGATTAGTGCAGGAAAAGGAAAACCAACCAATTCAGAATTTATTGCATTACTTGCAGATAAACTCCGTTTACAGTATAAAATGCGTGCCTAAATAAAACAGAAAAATAGCAACAATCCTCTTAAATCCATACCTCTATGACAAAAATTATATAAAAAATTTTAAAAAATAGAGAAAAATAAAATAGAAATATTTACTTATATTCTTGTTTTGTGATATAATAATAAGACAATAATAAAAAATATGAAATATTGTAGTACATTTTAATAGGGTGTAGAGGTATTTGAGATGAGACAGGAGGATTGGACATGAGGAAGATATTATTTGTAGCTTCAGAGTGTGTACCATTTATTAAAACAGGAGGACTTGCAGATGTTGTTGGAACATTACCAAAAAGTTTCGACAAAGGAAAATTTGATGTAAGAGTTGTATTGCCTAATTATTTGTGTATTCCAGAAAAATATCGAAAAGAGATGATAGATGTTACTTATTTTAGCATGGATGTTTCATGGAGACAGCAATATGTAGGAATCAAACAATTAGAATTAGATGGAATTACATTTTATTTTATTGATAATGAATATTATTTTGGTGGAAGTGTACCATATGGGGAAATGTATTATGATATTGAAAAATTTGCATTTTTTGGTAAGGCAGCATTAGCTATTTTACCTGTAATTGGTTTTTCACCTGATATTGTACATTGTCATGACTGGCAAGCAGCGCTTGTGCCAGCTTATCTTCATGCAGTATTTAATACGAATCCATTTTATCGCAATATGAAAACGATTATGACGATTCATAATTTGCGTTTTCAAGGTGTTTGTGAAATACCAAAAATGATTGATGTTTCTGGATTGCCGGAAGATATATTCACTTCAGATAAAATGGAAGCTTATGGGGATGCAAATATGTTAAAGGGTGGACTTGTATATGCAGATCGCATTACAACTGTAAGTGAAACCTATGCAAGAGAAATTCAAATGCCATTTTATGGAGAAAATCTAGATGGATTATTAAGAGCTAGAAATAATGTATTAAGTGGAATTGTCAATGGAATCGATTATACAGAGTACGATCCAAGTACAGATAAAAAAATTTTTACAACTTATAATAAAAAGAATTTCGAGAAAAAGAAAATAGAGAATAAATGTGCGTTACAAAGAGAATTAGGATTACCAGTAGATAGCAATAAATTTATGATAGGAGTTGTCTCACGTTTGACTGATCAAAAGGGATTTGATCTGATTGACTGTGTCATGGATGCAATTTGTGATGACAATACACAGTTTGTAGTGTTAGGAACTGGAGAACAGCGTTATGAGGACATGCTACGGTTTTATGAATGGATAAAAAAAGATAGGGTTTCTGCTAGTATTTATTATTCCGATGAAAGAGCACATAAAATTTATGCAGCCTGTGATGCGTTTTTAATGCCTTCTGCATTTGAGCCTTGTGGACTTAGTCAGCTTATGGCTTTGAGATATGGAACAGTACCAATTGTTCGTGAAACGGGAGGACTTTGTGATACGGTAGAAGCCTATAATGAATACGAAGGAACTGGAACAGGATTTCGTTTTACGAATTATAATGCACATGAGATGTTAGGTTGTATTAATTATGCAAAAGAAGTCTTTTTTACGAAAAGAAATGAGTGGAATCAGATAGTAAAACGTGCTATGGAAGTTGATTTTTCATGGCAAAAATCAGCCCATTCTTATGAAAGACTTTATGGGGAATTAATTATAGAAAAAGATAGAGAAAATGGTAAAGAATCATAAGAAATTTTATAGATGAAGTAATAATAAAAAGAATGATGGTATTGTATGAGAATATAATATCATCATTCTTTTTTCTTCATAGAAAATACCTTGTTACATTCATTTATAAATATTAATTTTCTATGAAAGAAAAGCACTGAAAAAATCCCTTTTTTTTCTATAGAAATTGGGTTGCGAAACTATCGAAATAATGATAACATAGACATACATAAGATGGATAAGTAGAGCTATAAAAATTAAATAAGTTATAAAAAGCGTACGCATACTTTGATGAAGAAACAAAATGTAATAAAAGTTGGTGTTTTTTATCACAGTAAGCGTTTTTTCGTTTTTATATAGTTTTATCCATAAAATACTAAATTGTTAAATGGAAAGATAGAAAAGGCATAGATATGAGAAAGAAGTATTTAGGAATTGAAATTGGAAATTTAACTATGAAACTAGCAGTTATAGAAGCTGGTATGATACGACATTTCTTTGTAGAAAAGATTCCAGAAGGAATTATAGAGCACGATGAAATTGTACAGTGGGATGAAATGAGTGATTTTATTAAAAGTGTATGTAAAAAATATAGTATTCGGTGCAAACAAGTCGCTATGATTGTTCCAGAAAAATCAATTTATATTAGAAGGCTTACTATGCCCATTATGA
>JADIML010000156.1 GCA_017694765.1 Candidatus Scybalomonas excrementavium | reverse complement strand
TAACACTTGGCTATTTATCCCTTGTTTTACTGTTTGGTTCGTTTTTCAACGACCAAGAATTGATTCTCTTGGAATGTTCAAGGTTGTTTTATTATTCAATTATCAATGTTTGTTGTTTCGACTTTTTTCTTGCTTTTTCGAAACAGCTTGTTCATTATATCTTTTTCACCTTATTTTTGTCAATACTTTTTTTATTTTATTTTAAAAACAAAATAAAAACTTTTTTTGTCTTGAACAAAAATACAAGTTGAAACTATACATTTTCTTATTTCTTTTATTTTTAGTTCCTTTGTTTTTGGAACGTATCTTATAGTATCATGTGATATTCTTTCTGTCAATCTTTTTTTATCGTATTTTATATTTTTGATAAATTCCTCTTCTCATTCCTTATTCATATAAAAGATATCGTAAAATTATCAAGATAGATGATGGAGCGATGATCTCTTTTCTCATTTTCTAGCTCTTATTTTCTTATTCAAATTATTACTTTACAAAATCAATGAATCGATGGTAAAATCGTTTTAAATTTTCAAAATAATCACTCTTGAGAATTTTATTTTTCTTTCAACTCATGATATGATATAGTTGATCTTATATATTATGAGAGTATGATAAGAGCCAAAAGTTATTTTTTCTTCTTATAATACATAAATAATACATAACTTATTCCATTACTATATCATATCTCTATAAAAGGAGGGCTTGCTATGGAACATCTTATTATTCCTGACAATTATCATTCTGAATTAAATCTTTATGACACACAGATTGCAATTAAAACTGTAAAAGATTTTTTTCAACAAACTCTTACAAAACAATTGAATTTATTACGTGTAACTGCGCCACTTTTTGTTTTACCAGAATCTGGTCTTAACGATAACTTAAATGGATATGAACGTCCAGTATCTTTTGGAATTTTAGAACAAAATGATTCTCCAGCAGAAATCGTACATTCTCTTGCAAAATGGAAACGTTATGCTTTAAAAAAATATGGTTTTTCTCAAGGCGAAGGGCTATATACCGATATGAACGCCATTCGTAGAGATGAAGATACTGATAATATCCATTCCTTATATGTCGATCAATGGGACTGGGAAAAAATCATTCATAAAGATGATCGCAACCTTGATACATTAAAGGCTGTTGTTCGTATTATTTATAGCTGTTTAAAGAAAACAGAAAAGTATATGGCAATCCAATATGATTATATTGAAGAAATTCTTCCGAAAGATATTTTCTTTATTACTTCTCAAGAATTAGAAAATCGTTATCCTAATTGTACACCAAAAGAACGCGAATATAACATCGCAAAAGAAAAAGGTGCTGTATTTATTATGCAAATTGGCAAAGTACTTGCTTCTGGTGAAAAACATGATGGTCGCGCCCCAGATTATGATGACTGGGAATTAAATGGAGATATTATTGTGTACTATCCTGTTTTGGACATCGCCCTTGAATTATCTTCTATGGGAATTCGTGTAGACGAAGAATCTCTCGCAAAACAACTTAAATTAGCAAACTGTGAAGAACGTTCTACTCTTCCATTCCAAAAAGCTATTTTAGAAAAAGAACTACCATATACAATCGGTGGAGGTATTGGTCAGTCCAGACTTTGTATGTTCTTTTTACGGAAAGCTCATATTGGAGAAATCCAAGCCTCTATTTGGCCAAGTGATATTGCATTAGAATGTGAAAAGAATGGAATTATTCTTTTATAATATTTTGTGATAGTATTTGTAATAGATACATAATATATAGTTGTTACAACATTTATAACATCTATAAGCGCTAATCACATCCAACTTTTAAAAAGACAACGATATTTTTGATTTCTTATATCACTCATTATAAGAAAACTCATTTCACCGTTGTCTTTTTATTACTTTAAGATAGTTCAATTTTATAACATTATCATTTTATACTGTTTAAATTTCTATAACATCATCAATTTTATATTATTTACAACTTTTATAAATTTATTGATTTTTTATAATATTGTTAAATTCACATTACTTTCCACAATACAGCCACTCTTTTATCATTTTCACTTTTAAATATTATTATTTTTACCCTTATATTCTTATTCATAATTTCTAAAATAAATCTATCGCTTCTTTTATATTGGAAACACCAATTAATTTTATTTCATAATTCGCTTTTAAACTATCTAAATTGGCTTTTGGTAAAATACAAGTTGTAAATCCCATTTTTTGAGCTTCATATACCCTTTGTTCTGCCATTGTAACACCTCGTACTTCTCCTGTTAATCCAACTTCCCCAAAAATTAATGTATGAGGATCAATGGAACGATTTTTATAACTAGAAATTAATGCCATAATAATGCCAAGATCCATTGCTGGCTCTCCAAGCTTCATCCCTCCTGTTAAATTCACATAAGCATCACAGCCACCAAGTTGATAACCTGCCCTCTTTTCCAATACTGCTAATAATAAGTTCACACGATTATAGTCAATTCCTACGGTTGTTCTTCTTGGAATACCAAAGTTCGTATCTGTAACTAATGCTTGAATTTCGATTAAAATTGGTCTGGTACCTTCAATGGAACAAACAACGACAGAACCTGATGAATCTAATGGTCTGCCATTTAACATAACTTCTGATGGATTTGGTACTTCTTCCAATCCATTTTGCATCATTTCAAATACGCCAATTTCATTCGTAGAGCCGAATCGATTTTTTACTCCTCTTAAAATTCGATAAGAAGCATGTCTTTCCCCTTCAAAATAAAGAACGGTATCTACCATATGCTCCAATGTTCTAGGTCCTGCTACAACTCCTTCTTTTGTCACATGACCTACTATAAAGATAGCTGTTCCTGTTTGTTTCGCTAACATCATTAACTGTGCCGTTACTTCTCGAACTTGAGAAACACTTCCAGGAGCAGAACTAATTTCTTCTGAACACATCGTTTGAATGGAATCAATAACGACCATATCTGGATTTGCTTTTATAATCGAACGATATGCAGTTTCCATATTTGTTTCACATAAAAGATACATCTCTTCTTCAAATGTTCCAAGACGTTCTGCACGCATTTTAATTTGTTTTAATGACTCTTCTCCGGAAATATATAAGACTTTTACTTTTTTATTTGCTAAATTTCTACAAACTTGCAAGAGTAAAGTTGATTTACCAATCCCTGGATCTCCACCAACTAAAGTAAGCGAGCCTCGAACGATTCCTCCTCCTAAAACCCGATCTAACTCTTTTATTTCTGTTTGTATTCTTTCTTCTTCCTTTGAAGATACTTCAAATAAACTTTTTGGCTCTTTCGCTTCATGTGTTTTTTTTACAGTTGTTCCTTTTGCTGTTGTTACAACTTTTTCTTCAACAAGAGAATTCCATGCTTTACAACCAGGACATTGTCCCATCCATTTTGAAGTTTCATATCCACACTCTTGACAGAAAAATATTTGTTTTGCTTTTGCCATGTTCTTTCCTTTCCTAGGTATATACCATTCACCTTTCTTTTTTTCTTAGTTCATAATTTTCTTCTCTATAAATGATAAACAAAGAAAAAAGATAGCGTAAGAAACTACAATTCCTTCCACTATCTTTTATCATATAGTTCTAAGTATCGATCCATAATATACTTAGAAATGAATCCGTAAAGTTTAATGTCTATAAAGCGATTCTGCTTTTCTCTCTATCTTGATAACCTATATAATCAAATCACTATAATCTTTCAACTTTTACTTCTACACATTCATCCTTACTAAGTTCTACACTAAGAGGAAGTTTTCCTCCTAAATTTGTTTTCATTTTTCCAACATTCACATGATTAATAAATACTTTATATTCTTTCTCTGCTTCTAATTCCAATGTAATTTGAGCATCTTCGCTTCCTTCTACACAAAAGGATACAACACGATCCGATACTTTAAAATTGTGAACTGCTGTTCCTGGTACTGATTCATAAATGAACATTCCATTGCGTTCTAATTTTGTAATTTCATGAAACGTTTTTACTTTATATAAATCACCTTGATATTCAAAATCAGATACTTTTGATTTCTCACCTAATTCATAATTTCCAAAACTTAAAGTTCCATCCTGCTCTGTGCGTATTAACTCTTGTATCACTGACATTGTATTTCCTCCTAAATTTGTGCGTAAAACATCTTTTGTTTTATATCTATTATATCTTAATTTAGGTAATATTTCTAGTAAAATATTTTAATATCTCGCCTCTATTTTCTTATTTTACAATTAATTTACCATCTTGCATTTTGATAGTAATACTATCTCCTTGTTTTACTTTTCCACTTAAGATCTCTTCAGCAAGTA
>JADIML010000155.1 GCA_017694765.1 Candidatus Scybalomonas excrementavium | reverse complement strand
TGATGGAAAGAAAAAAATGTATGAATATTTATCGGATTATAAAGATGTTCATGTGATGGAATTACCAAATAGACAGTCAAAAGAGGGATTACATCTTTTTAAAAAAGAACTACATGCTCTAAAAAATGTGTTGGAAGAGAAATTTGAAATTACCATTACAGAAGATCGTATTAGGAAGGCAATTCATTTAAAAAATCAAGAAAGAATGGCATTGAAACAGTTTTATAGTTTAATGAAAACAGAACCAGTGCCTATACTTGGGGAAGAAGTATATGAAGTATTAAATGGTATCCAATTTCAATTTGATAAAGAAAAAGCAGTGAAAGATTTGCAGGTACTTACAGAACAAGTAAAACAATCTTACGAAAATGGAACCCACATAGAAAAAAGACCAAGAATTTTAATTACAGGTTCTCCAATCGGAGGAGCAGCGTTAAAAGTAGTTCGTGCCATCGAAGCAAATGGAGGTGTTGTCGTTTGCTATGAAAACTGTGCTGGTGCAAAATCAATAGAAGGACTTGTCGATGAAGAGATGGAAGATGTATATCAAGCATTGGCTGAACGATATTTAGCCATTGGTTGTTCTTGTATGTCACCAAATCAAAATCGATATGATCTTCTTGGACGCTTAATTGAGGAATATAAAGTAGATGGGGTTGTAGACGTCATTCTACAGGCTTGTCATACGTATAATGTAGAAACATTAGGAATCAAGCGATTTGTAAAAGAAAACTATCAGATTCCATATATGGCAGTAGAAACGGATTATTCTTCTGGAGATATTGGACAGTTAAATACGAGAATGGCAGCTTTTGTAGAAATGTTATAGAGGATGAAAAAGATAGTAGGTGAAGTTATGTTGACTCTTGGGATTGATTCGGGTTCTACCACAACAAAAGCAGTATTATTTGATGGAACTAGCATTGTAAGAAAAGAAATGGTGAAAACATCAGCCAATCCAAAAGAAAGTATGTATTTTTTATATAAAACATTGATGTCTAAAGAGGTTGTCTATGTTGTAACAACAGGATATGGACGTGATTTGTTAGAAGAAGCCAATAAAACAGTAACAGAGATTACTTGTCATGCAAGAGGCGCTAGTTTTTTAGAGCCTAACATTGGAGCTATCATTGATATTGGTGGTCAAGACTCGAAAGTGATTGTATTAGATCGGGATCAAAATGTAGTAGATTTTTTAATGAATGACAAATGTGCAGCAGGAACAGGACGATTTGTAGAAGTGATGAGTCGGAATCTTGGCAAGGAAATCAAAGAGTTAAATGAATTTGTAAAAGGAAGAAATCCGATTGCGATTAGTAGTATGTGTACCGTTTTTGCAGAAAGTGAAATAGTGAGTTTGTTGGCAAAAGGAGAGAATGCAGGAGATATTGCTCTTGGGATTATTCATTCTATTTGTAAAAGAACTGCTGTTTTTGCACAGAAACTTCCTTTAGAAGGACATATCTTTTTTTCAGGTGGTTTATCGAGAATCCCTATTTTCTATGAAGTGTTAGGTGAATATTTAAATGAGCCAATAAAAACGAGTATAGATGCCCAATATGCAGGAGCAATAGGAGCAGCGATAATTGGCTGGCAAAAGGCAATGAGAATAAAAAAGAATAGATAAACCATAGAGATACAATGGGAACTGAAACGAAAATAATATCGTGTTCAGTTCCTTTTTATATGATAAGGATAGGAATATGATAAAAAATTTCTCTTAATGAGTGATTTCTATCATAGAAAAATCTCCCACTTTCTTTTCTTTATGTTATAATAAAACCAAAATAGGAATTCGTATCAGGAGGAATTATGAAAGAATGAGAATTATAATATCGCCAGCCAAAACAATGAATGTAGATACGGATACAATGCCATCTTCTAGTTATCCACAGTTTTTGGAGAAGACAAGGCAGATTTTATCTTATTTACAGAGTTTAACTTATGAGGAGGCTAAGCAACTTTGGAAGTGTAATGATAAATTAGCACAATTAAATTTTGAGCGAATACAATGTATGGACTTAGATAAGGCATATACACCAGCCATTTTAGCTTATGAGGGGATTCAATATCAATATATGGCACCAAGTGTGTTTGAATCAGAGCAGTGGGCATATATGGAAGAACATTTAAGAATCTTATCAGGATTTTATGGTACTTTAAGACCTTGTGATGGCGTGACACCATATCGGTTGGAAATGCAGGCAAAAGCACAAGTGGAGGGCAAGAAGGATTTATATGAATTTTGGGGAGATACTTTATATCAGAATCTTGTATCCGAAACAGACTGCATTTTAAATTTAGCTTCCAAAGAGTATTCCAAATGTGTAGAAATGTATGTAAAAAGAGATAATAAGAAGATACAATTTGTAACTTGTGTTTTTGCAGAAGAAGTGAATGGAAAACTCGTTCAAAAAGCTACAATGGCAAAAATGGCAAGGGGACAAATGGTTCGATTTTTAGCAGAAGAGCAAATACAAAATGTGGAAGACGTTAAGAAGTTTGACAGAATGGGGTATCAATTTTTAGAAAATGATTCTACAGAGAATCTTTATATATTTAGAAAAGAATCTGAATGAATATAAAATATGGATAAAAGGAGAAAATCATGAGGTATGATACAATAAAGGTTGACTATGTAAAAGAAATTAAAAAAATATTGATGATTGTTATTGCTTCTTTGATTATAGCTGCTAATATTAAAACTTTTGTTCGAGCCGGAGGGCTTTTTCCAGGAGGGTTTACCGGTTTAACAATTTTAATTCAAAATATTGGAACAGAATATTTTGGTATCAACATACCATTTTCACTTGTTAATATCTTGTTAAATGCAATTCCAGCTATGGTAGCATGGAAAACGATTGGAAAGAAGTTTACAGCATACTCTTGCATTATTATTGTGTTGACAAGTATTTTTACAGATATAATACCAGAAAAGCCAATTGTCTATGATGTGCTATTAATTTGTATTTTTGGTGGAATTATTAATGGATTTGCCATTAATTTATGTTTACGAGCAGGAGCTTCTGGTGGTGGAACAGATTTTATTGCTATTTATGCCTCAGAGAAGTTACATCTTGATACATGGAATTATATTTTAGGAGCAAATGCTGTTATGTTAATGGTAGCTGGATATTTATTTGGATGGAATCAGGCACTGTATTCTATTATCTTCCAATTTGCTTCTACACAAGTCATTCAAACTTTGCATAAACATTATCGGAAGCATACATTTTTTATTATTACAGACTGTCCAGAAGAAGTGTATGAAGTGATTTTACATTGTACAAACCATGGAGCTACTATTTTTGAAGGAACTGGTTGTTATGATAATAAAGTACGTTCTATGGTATATTCTGTTGTATCCAGTGATGAAGTGAAAAAAGTAAAAGAAGGAGTACGTCTTGTCGATCCAAAAGCCTTTGTAAATGTCATTAAAACCGATCAATTAGATGGAAAATTTTATAAACGACCAAATGATTAATCGGTGTTCTCTTTACAAGTTTCTAGGACAATGGTACAATAGGGCGTAGAAATGGAACGAAGAAAAGGAAGGTATAGAATATTGAGTCGAATTGCAATAGTGACAGACAGTAATAGTGGAATTACACAGGATGAAGCGAAAGAGCTTGGAGTTTTTGTAATTCCAATGCCATTTGATATTGATGGAGAGACATATTTTGAAGATATTACATTAAATCAAACACAGTTTTATGAAAAACTTGTAACAGGAGCAGATATTGCGACAGCACAACCATCAATTGATGAGATTATGAAACTTTGGGAAGAGTTATTAAAGACTCATGAAGAAGTTGTGCATATTCCAATGTCTAGTGGTTTAAGTGGTTCTTGTGAAACAGCATTAGCTTTTTCTCGTGAGTTTGATGGAAAGGTTCAAGTTGTTAATAACCAAAGAATTTCCGTAACACAAAGACAAGCAGTATTAGATGCTTGCTATTTGGTAAAAGAAGGAAAAAGTGTCAAAGAGATTAAAGATATCTTAGAGAAAGAGAAGTTAGAATCTAGCATTTATATTATGCTTGACACATTAAAATATTTGAAAAAAGGTGGAAGAATTACACCAGCAGCAGCAGCGCTTGGAACATTACTTCGTTTAAAACCAGTGCTTCAAATTCAAGGTGAGAAGTTAGATGCCTTTTCCAAGGCAAGAACAGCAAAACAAGCGAAAACAATCATGATAAATGCAGTGAAAAAGGATTTAGAAGAACGTTTTTCAAATCATTGCGAAGAAGGGAATATGATGCTTGCGATTGCCTATACAGATAATGAAGAAGTAGCACAAGAATTTAAAAAAGAAGTAGAAGAAGCAATACCGGGATATGATGTGTATTTAGACACATTGTCTTTAAGTGTTTCTTGCCATATTGGTCCAGGAGCTTTAGCACTTGCTGCTATAAAGAAAGTAAAATAGAGAAATAAAATAAAAGGCGATTCCAAAATAAAAAGTTTTAAAACAATTTATTTTGGAATCGCTTTTTCTATTTTTTATTTAAAAACTAATTAAGAGAGCTTGTGTTTGTACTTGTTCGCCTTCTTTTACATAGATGCATTCAACAGTTCCAGCAGATTTTGCTGTAATCGTTGTTTCCATCTTCATAGCTTCGATTGTAAGAAGTGGAGCATTTTGCTCTACAACATCGCCTTCTTTTACAAAAATATGAGTAATCGTTCCAGGAAGAGGAGAGCCAATATGAGCTGGATTTGATTTATCTGCAATTAATTTACGATCAACATTTGCAGTTAAATTTTTATCTTGAATACGAATTTCACGAATAGAACCATTAACTTCAAAAGTTAAAGTACGAAATCCTTCTTCATCTGGATCAGACTGATCCACAAATTTGATAATTAAGTCTTTACCAGCTTCAATGTTAAGAGAAGTTTCTTCTCCTTTTCTTAATCCATAGAAGAATACATGACTATCGAGTTTCGAAACATCATCATACATTTCAAAATGACGGCAGTAGTCTTCATATACTTTTGGATAAAGAGCATAGCTAATTGCTTTCTGGCGAAGAGAATGAGCGTCTAAGTTAGTAAAGTTATAGCGTTCTACTAATTGTTTCTCAATCGCTTCTAAATCTTCTGGTTCAAGAAGAGAACCTGGACGAACAGAAATTGCTTTTTTATCTTTTAATACAATTTTTTGAAGTTCTTCTGGGAAGCCACCATCTGGCTGTCCAAGCATACCAGAGAAATATTCAATAACAGAATCAGGGTAAGATAAATCTTTTCCTTCTGTTAAGATATTATCTTTTGTAAGACCATTTTTTAACATAAAGATTGCAAAGTCACCAACTACTTTAGAAGAAGGAGTTACTTTAATGATATTGCCAAGAAGTTCATTTGCTTGAGCATATAAATCTTTAATTTCTTCAAAACGATCTCCAGCATTCATTTGTTCTGCCTGTGCTTGTAAGTTTGAATATTGTCCACCTGGAATCTGATATTGATAAATTTCTGTATTTGGTGTTTTCATATTGCTTTCATAAGGGGCATAAACCTTACGAACATCAGAATAGTAATGACTTAATGATGTTAAATCTTTTGCTTTTAATCCTGTATCACGAGGACTTCCTTCTAGGGCAGCTACAACAGCATTCATAGATGGGCTACTTGTAACACTACTCATAGATTCGATTGCTAAGTCAACGATATTAACACCAGCTTCTGCTGCCATAAGAACAGTGCTTACTCCATTACCACAAGAATCATGGGTATGAAGATGAAGAGGAATGTGTAATTCAGATTTTAAAGCAGTGAATAATTCTTTGGCTGCATATGGTTTTAAAAGTCCAGCCATATCTTTAATTGCAAAAATATGACAACCTAATTTTTCTAATTCAACCGCTTTTTTCACATAGTAGTCAAGTGTATATTTTGTCTCATTTGGATTTAAAATATCTCCAGTGTAGCAAATAGCACCTTCTACAATTTTACCTGTTTTTAAAGCAGATTCAATTGGAAGTTTCATATTTTCAATCCAGTTTAGACTATCAAAAATACGGAATACATCAACGCCTTCTTGAGCGGCTGCTTGAATAAATTCTTCCACTACATTATCTGGATAGTTACGGTATCCAACAGTGTTAGAAGCACGAAGTAACATCTGAATCAATGTATTTGGCATCATTTTACGAAGAGTACGAAGTCTCTTCCAAGGAGATTCTTTTAAGAAGCGATAAGCAGTATCATAAGTTGCACCACCCCATGCTTCTGCAGAAAACCCATTTGCCATAATCGTATTGGTAGCATCAGCTGCACCGTATAAATCTTTAGAACGCATACGAGTTGCTAATAAAGATTGTTGTGCATCACGCATTGTTGTATCTGTTACATATAATTTTTGATCGTTTAAAATAGATTGTGTAAATTCCTTAGCACCAAGTTGTAAAAATTTATCTCTAGCACCTACTAATTGCTCTGGTTTTTCAACTTGAGGAGTACGATAAGAAGAAAATACTGGTTTTTCAGATGGATGAATATTTACCATTTGATTTCCTAAAAACTCAAGAACTTTTGTTGCACGGTCTTGACTTGCTTGGAGAGTAAATAATTCAGGAGTTTCTTCAATAAATGTTGTATAGCAGCTTCCAGATGCAAACTGTGGGTGTGTTAATACATTAATTAAGAAAGGAATATTTGTCTTAATACCACGAATACGAGTTTCTTTTAAGGAACGAAGAGATTTACGAATGGCTCCTTCAAAAGTTCTATCATGGGAAATTAATTTAACAAGTAAGCTGTCGTAGTAAGGAGTGATAACGGCACCAGTACAAGCATTACCACCATCAAGACGCAATCCATTTCCAGATGCAGAACGGTATACAGTAATCTTACCAGTATCCGGAAGGAAATTATTGGCTGGATCTTCGGTTGTAACACGAGTTTGAATAGAATATCCTTGTACCGTAACAGAATCTTGGCTTGGTAAGCTAATTGGAGCTTCTTCAAGACCATAACCTTGTGCTATTAAAATCTGAGACTGTACAAGATCGACACCAGTTATCATTTCTGTAACCGTATGTTCTACTTGAATACGAGGGTTCATTTCAATGAAATAAGGCGTATTCGTATCATCAACTAAAAATTCAAGAGTACCTGCATTGGCATATCCAACACCTTTTGCAAGGCGTACAGCACTATCAAAAATAATATTTCTTGTTTCTTCTGGAATCGAAAATGCAGGAGCATACTCTACAACTTTTTGATGACGGCGTTGAACAGAACAATCACGATCGTAAAGATGTACTACATTACCGTATGTATCCGCTAAAATTTGAACTTCGATGTGCTTTGGATTTCTTAAATATTTTTCAATAAAGATTTGATCATCTCCAAACGCTTTTCTAGATTCATCTCTTGCTTCACGGAATTCTTGTTCCATTTGTTCTTTTGTGTCAACGATACGCATACCACGACCGCCCCCACCATTAGAAGCCTTTAACATAACAGGATATCCAACCATGTCAGCAATCTCAAGGGCTTCTTCTGTACTTTTTACAGGGTGATCGACACCAGGGATAATTGGCACATCATATTTGATGGCTTGTTGCTTTGAGCTAATTTTATCCCCCATTTTACGCATAATATTTCCTTTTGGACCAATAAATACGATACCATTTTTTTCACAGGCATCTGCAAAATCAGGGTTTTCTGATAAAAATCCATATCCAGGATGGATAGCATCAACATGATGATTTTTAGCAATTTCGATAATAGTATCAATATCTAAATAAGCATCAATAGGTCCTCTATCAGGACGAAGAGGATAGGATTCATCCGATTTTGTACGGAATGTTGCATATTTATCTTCTTTTGAATAAACACCAATACTTGTGATTCCTAATTCATTTAGCGCACGGAAAACGCGAATAGCAATTTCACCACGATTGGCAACTAAAACTCTTTTAAATGGGCGATGAACACGATTTGACATCATATACTACATCCTTTCTGTGCGAAGTGGCACTTTTCATAATAATTATAACTATTATAGCGAATTGAGGGGAGAAATGCAAGTTAATAATTTATGAATTTCAAAAAATGAATATGTCAGTAAAATGAACCTATATA
>JADIML010000154.1 GCA_017694765.1 Candidatus Scybalomonas excrementavium | reverse complement strand
GAAATCTTTCGCTTAAGTCGTAATAACTATGGTACCTGTAAAATTAAAGTAGAATTAGCAAAACAAGGAAAAATCATTTTGTTGTCAGTGATTAGCCTATGTAAGATTAGGAAAATCCTGGAATTATATCTGTGTTCTTGTTGACCTTTTTCATCGAGAAATCATTGGATATCGTGCAGGAAAAAACAAGAATTCAAACCTAGTCATGCAGGCATTTTCAAAAGTAAAAATAAATTTAAAACAGATTCAAATCTTCCATACCGATCGTGAAAATGAATTTAAAAACCAACAGATTGATGAAATATGAAAAGCATTTGAAATTGAACGTTCCCTTAGTATGAAAGGCTGTCCTTATGACAATGCAGTTGCAAAAGCAACTTATACAATCATAAAAACTGAATTCATAAAGAATCGAGTTTTTGCATCACTAGAACAACTACAAATAGAATTAGCTAACTATGTCAACTGGTTTAATCATCATAGAATTCATTCTTCACTTGATTATTTAACACCAAAAGAATTTGAAAAAGTGTTGACAAGCCAGAATGTAAATAAAGAAATCCCGTTCGGTATCAAGAACATAGTACAAGTATTAATAGAAACATATTGGAATATAAATTAATATTGAATTAAATCTAGAGTATAAAAAATACTATATTTGTTGTAATATAATATAGTTATAACACTTTAGTCTGATAAAATATAATTAGAGGAAATAAAGAGAGATATAATACAAGTAAAATCACATTATGAAATAGAATTTAAAAAGAAAATCGTACACCTCCATTTAGAAGAAGGTCGTACTCTCAAAGCACTCGCATCAGAATATGGAGTATCTAAAGCAAGTATTTCAAACTAGGTGAACCAGTTCTGTGAAGAATGCCAAACAAATGAAGAAGCACAAGCCGATTATGATTATATGAAGGAAAATTTAAAATTAAGAAAAGAACTTGTAGAGCTTCAAAAGGAAAATGATTTAAAAAAAGCAGCGGCATTCTTTGCGAAGGAAATCGATTAGAGGCTTATCGATTTATTGAGCAATATGGAAACATCTATGGCATCCGGTGGTTATTAAAATAGTTCTGCATTGCACCAAATGCTTACTATAATTATTTGAAACGTCGCAAAGAGGGAGCTTTTAAGAAGAAAGTAACAATAAAATCTGAAATAGAACATATTTATCATGAATATAATGGAGTGTGTGGGTATCGAACGATCCGTGTATATTTAAATAGAAGAGGAATTTCTATCAGTCGTTTAACGGTTCATAAGTATATGAATCAAGAGTTGAAGTTTTATTCTATCACAAGAAGGCGAAAAACAGTTTATGAAAAAGGAAAAACACATAAAGTATTTGAAAACAAAGTAAAGCAAAATTTTACAGCAGAACAAAAAAATCAAATATGGTGTACGGATTTTACCTATTTATTTCTGACAAATGGTAGTAAACGATATAATGGTTCCATTATTGATGTATATGATAGAAGTATAATAGCAAGCATTACAGACAAACACATAACAAGTGAACGAGCAAAGCACACCTTGCAAAAGGCCTTGGATTCCCATTCAGGAGTAAATACAAAAACTCTGATATTACATAGTGATCAAGGAAGTCAGTATACTTCAAAAGAATTCACAGAGTACTGTGAACAAATAGGAATTATACAAAGCATGAATAAAGCTGGATGTCCCTATGATAATGCGCCCATGGAGAGATATTTTAACACATTGAAAAATGAACTTATTTATCATGATTATTATCACAATGATAAGAAACTCTATTTAGCAATTGAAGAGTTTGCATATGTAAAATATAACCATATGCGCCACACTCTTATAATAATTATAAAACGCCTTTCGAGGCGCGCTATGGGAAATAATTTCTTATAGCAAATATTAGGTCATAGTGTTACAAAAATACTTCTACGAACATATGGAGCTATGCTTCTCAATATGTTCGTAGAAGTATCAAGATGACTATTGCCATAAACAGGCATTGTTCCACTACATAAGCTTCCAACTAACATAAAACTTAATGCGTTATGTTGTAGTCTTTTGTTTTTAAATCGTTTCATAAATATATATACTCCCTTCTAATATAAACGATAAGATATTTCAATTATGTGCTATATTTGCATGAATTAAAATATACTATACAAAGTATCATATCATGAAACAGACAAAAAATATAGGGTGGAGTAAAGGTTTTTGGTATATTATATAGTTATATATGGATTTATAAAAGACAAATATAAATAAATGGCATAAATAGATATTATATTCTGGAATCTTGGATAGAAAAAGATGGGACTGTCACATCTATGATTTTTTTATCATTGATGTGACAGCCCCTTTTTATAATAATTTTTATTGATAACTATTGAAAAACACTACATGTTTTAGAAGTTTGTTGCACGCCATCTGTACCGTAGATAACTCGGTTTCCAAATTGGGTAAGACTGTTTCCAGCCCAATCATAGGCTAAATCTAAGTAGTTTAAGTCACTATTATTTCCTTTCCAAGACCATGCGATCCATCCCACTTTCTTGGAGTTTCCAGAACGCATGATTTCGTCTTCATCGACATCTCCATTGGAGTGATAGCCTCCAAATTCACCGATTGTTAAACATAAATTTTTATTTAATACTTGTTCCATATTGTATTTGACAGTGTTGCTATCTCCACCAGCGTATTCATACATATGAATGGAGAACATTGTATTTTTGAGTGGATCGGCTTGAAGAACAGAGTTTCCATGATCAAAGATAACCTTTGGATATTGTCCCCAGCCAGCACAGTCAACCATAAGGGTGTTAGAAATATTAGCATTTCTTAATTTTTGAATGGCTGAAATATAACCATTTTTCCATGAAGTTCCATCATCCCATGTTCCATACCACTCATTGGCAATGTTTACAATCACATAATTTTCATTTTGTTGTAATAATGTTTTCATTTCAATCCAATAGTTGACTGCTTGATCAAGACTATAAGTATCATCAAGTCCAGTTGTATCGTGGACTTCCAGAATCGCGACTAAAGAGTTTTGTTTACAAAGAGAAATTAATTGTTGTAATTCTTGATAACTTGTCTTTGTCCATCTAGTACCATTAGATACAACAATTCGAACACAATTAAATCCTTTTTTTGCGATAGCAGGAATTGCTGTCTTATATTCAGAAGAGAACCATGCGTGTGGATAATTGGCACCACGCATAATAAATTCATTTCCATTTCCATCATATAAGGTTGTCCCATTTACTTGAAAACGATAGGAACCTGCATATGTAGGCTTTATATTCAAACTGAATAATAAGGCAATACATGTCAGAAATCCAATACAATAACGAAAAATTTTCTTATTCATAGTCTGTTTCCTTTCTGTTTCAATCTAATTTTAAATATGTTACATCGGAAAATATAATAGATATTTTATAGGAATTAAGCCTCTCCTCTTTTAACAAAAATTTATACGGATACTTTGTCCATATATTTATAGTATATGCTGCATAGTATTTGATTAGAACTATATGAGAAAATGCACAGCTTGTATATATAGAATGAATAGAAAATACAATAAGGCAAAAAAGGATAGTTTGATTGTATAAAAAGGTTGAAAAAATATAAATTTTCGGTATATTGGAAGTAGTGAAATAAATAACAATGATTAAGAGAAGGAGATAGTATTTATGAAAACA
>JADIML010000153.1 GCA_017694765.1 Candidatus Scybalomonas excrementavium | reverse complement strand
TTTGAAGAGCTATTAAAAGAATCACAAATAAAATAAAGAAAAATAAGAAAAGGATATATTCTGAAAATATGATCAAAATATATCCTTTTCTTATTCATATAAAAATATATTTACAATATTATAAAATTATTAATGTATTAATTAATATAATATTTTGGCATTATAGAAATCCTTCTTAATGAGTCGTTTCTATAATGTAAAAAAAGGATACATAAGTCCTAGTAAGGAAAAATAATGATATTTAATCTATTTTTGATATTTTTATGAAAGATATTTAGAATGTATCCATAAAGGAGACGACCTATTGTAAAGATTACTATATAATAAAATACAGCATATAAAATATATAGTAAGGAGAAGTGAAAAATTTATGAAAAAATATGGTAGAAAAGTTCGCGCACTTGGTTTCGTTATGGGAATGACAATTCAATAAAAGTGATATGAAAAAGAACCGTATTGGAGTAGTACCAATATTGTCTCCTATTAGATGACGAAAAAAGAAGAAAAGAGTGCTAAAATGAATACGGAATAGCAAAATATGGTAAAATAGAATATTTTGTTATAGAACAATTTAAAAAGGGATATAAGAGAAATATAAGTAATAGGAGAGAGCAATATGGATAAACCTACAAAGGATTTAATGAATGAGCTAGTATCTCTGAAACACAAAAGAGAATTAGACCAGTGGATTGAAGAACATAAGCATGAAAATAAAAGTTTTGGACAATATTTTCAAGAATTATGCAGAAAATATAATACCAATCCATCCCAATTAAGTGGTTATTGTGGGAAGTCAAAGAGTTATTTATATAAATGCAGTGCCAATGATAAAATTCCATCCAAAAAAGTTGTTGTATTAATCGGAATTGCACTAAAAGCAACATTAGAAGAAATCAATACAATGTTAAAATGTGCAGGGCATAAGGAATTATATCCAAAAAATATGTGGGATGCGATTATTATATTTGGATTAAATAAAGGGTATAATATTTATGAGATTGATGGTTTATTAAGAGAATATGAAGTAGCTGGTGGATTGCTTAATGAAGAAGAAAATAGAGAATAAAAGTCAATATGTATTCAGCATAAGGAGTAAAAAGAGTCATTTTTGGCTCTTTTTATTTTATTTCCAAATTTAGGAAATTCTATAGTGTCATAAGTTCTTCTTCATTTTTACTATATAGACTTATTTATATGATTTTGTTATAATTTTTTGTAGAATAAACTAGATAATAGGAGAAATGGATGAAAAGAAAGAAAATCATGCTTGTTTTTAGCATAGTAATCCTTTTGATAGTCTTATTAGTCTTAGGGAGATGGTATCAAGAGAAAAGAGAAGTTTATGAAACACAGCAAAAAGCAGAAAATATATCAGGTACCACAGAAACAATAGATGTTGAGACTAGAAGGACAAGTGGGAACAGCTCTTTTAATAAAAATGTGAATAAGGACTTAAAAAAACATGTGCAAGGAATGAAAGATCGGATAGTCAAACAAGATCAGGTAGTAAACTGGCTTGCGCATATTTCATATGATGAAACGATAAAAACTGTGATTTATGATGCGACAGATGTAGAAAATGAACCGGGAGTATATCCGTTAGTCTATACGATTCTTGGAGTTGATGGAACTATTTGGGAAGAAGAAATACAAGTAACGGTGAAGAAAAATAGGACAAGATCGAGTCATTTGATTGCTAATGAGCAAGAAGCTTGTACATATATTGAGAATTATTTAAAGAAGGAAAATAAATATATACCATCAAATATAGAGTTTGATCATATGGATGAATATGGATATGTGATTCATGGCTATGATATAGTAGACTTTCATACAGCAACGAGCTTTTGGTATAGTGTTTCTTCTTATGGAAAGATTTATGACACACTAATAGGTGAGTATATAAATTAATAATAAAATGATATTTGATAAAATGTCAGAAGAGAGGATTATATGGAAAAATTTATAAATAGTGGACAACAAAAAGTAGAAAAGACAACAGATGAATTATACAACGAACTAACTACTTTAAAAGAAGAAAACATTGGACAATGGTTGCAAGAAAGGGAAGAGCAAACTATAACATTTGGACAATATTTAGAACAATTATGTCAAAAATATAAGTTAAGTCCCTCAAAAGTAGGAGAAGAGGCTGGAATTTCAAAGCAACATATATCCAATACAAAAAATGGTATTAAAACATTATCGAGAAATAACGTTGTAAAAATAGGTGTTAATTTAGGAGCAACGAAAGAGGAAATTGATAAACTTTTAAAATGTGCAGGTCATAAAGAGTTATATCCAAAAAGAAACTGGGATTGTATTGTTCTATATGGGTTACATCATAAGTTAAGTGTAGATGAAATAGACGAACTATTATTTGATAATGGAGAGGATGACCTATTACATGCAAAAAAGTAAAGAAACTTCAGAACTATCGTTTCAATTCTTTATTTCTTTGTTCCAAATTCAACGCTCTATAAAAAATGGAGAGAAAAGTAAAGTAGATCTGATTTGGTACGAGCCAATAGAAGGTCAGTGTATATTAAAGCAGTATTATCAAAAAGATCTCGTATCCATTTATAAGCAGTTAGAACAGATTCATCATCCAAACCTTCCGGTTATTTACAAAGTCATATACTATAAGGGCGATACGTATGTCATAGAGGAATATATAGATGGAAATAGCTTACGAGAAGTGCTAAAAGAACGGAAAGAAGAGCAAGAAGAGGCGTTATATTTTACAGAAGATGAAGTTGTATTTATAGTAAATCAATTATGCCAAGCACTTTCTATGTTACATGAACAAGATCCACCACTCATTCATCGAGATATTAAGCCAGAAAATATTATGATCAAACAGGACAATAGTATCAAACTGATTGATTTTGATATTGCAAGGGTATATCAAGAAGAAAAAGACAATGATACAAGAATCATGGGAACGAAAGAATATGCACCACCAGAGCAGTTTGGATATGGGCAAACGAGTGAAAAAAGTGATATTTATTCCATTGGAGTGCTTATACATGAATTGCTAACAGGAGATTTGTTGAACAAGAATGGAATTTTGTATGAAGGCAACTTAAAAACTATCATAGAAACCTGTATCCAGATGGATCCAAAACAGCGTTATCAAACGGCAAAAGAACTACAAATAGCCTTGCAAAAAGCGTTAAAAGGAGAGAGGATTACAACAAGTGGTGAGTTACAACAGGAACAGTACCAATCCAAAAACAATAAAAGTGAATGGATCAAAATTGGAATTCTATTGCTATGCATTGGAATCACAGGAAGTTTTTATTATTCAGTGTTATCGGATAGGAATAAGAAAGCAGTGGAGTCAGAAGAGGAACAAACAGAAGAGATTCCAGATGTATGGCTGAGTTATAAAAATGGAGAAAGTCCTAGAACACTTTTAAGAAATGAAGTCATACAAGAAAAACTAGAAACTTTATTAGGTATCAAATACGATTATTTTTTGAGTGGACTTGATGAAGTGAAAGAGCCATATTATAACACGAAAGAAGATTATTATTATGTGGAAGGATATGTAGCAGAATTAAAAGGAGTAATTGGAAGCGCATTCGTGATATATCATGATGGAACCATTGCATGTAGTTTTGTACAAGACGATACGTGTTATTATTACGCTGAAACAAAAGAAGGATATGAACAGCCACCAATTGAATTAGTGGAATGGATGATTGGCAATGGAGATTATCCAATTCTTTTTAAGGAAAAAGGCGAACAGCTCTCTTTTGATCTCAGTGGAAATTATATAAAGGAAGATGGATATTTAAAATTACAAAAAAATGACGATGAGACATATAGCCTTTTAGGGGCAAATAGTGATACTTCTCTTGGAGTTCTTAGAGAGACAAAAGGAGTTGTAAAGAAAATCAGTGACTATACTTGGACGTATATACAAGAGTGGGGTGGAGTGACATTAGAACTTCGTTCTTTTTATGATTTTATATATGTTACAACGCTTACGGATAATGCACAAGATGCAGAAGATATGCAGTTTGATGGGCTTTACAAGCGTTCTTAGTTCAAAACTTAAAATGGTGTATAATATTATTAATGTTTTATAAAAATATTTTTAGATAAATATTATTTTAAAGGTCTATAATATCTTGAAATTATAAAGAAAGAAGGAAAAGGAGAGCCATGAATTTAAAAGCAATTAGACAAGTTCTTACGGTATTTTGTATCTTTTTTCTAGTGTTTGGAGGAGTTTTTGTTCTTTTTATCAATATGAAACAACAACCAAAGAAAACAGAAGATGCAACTATCGTTCCATCAATGGAACATGTAGAGATAGACAAAAACAATCTGCGAACGTATCTGAACCATACAAAAGAAGAAGTAGAACAAGCCATTGGAAACTCCATGATAATTATAGAGCTGAATGGAATAACAGTGGCTACACCAAATCAAAATTATAGCTATTTTCTTTTTCTTGAAGAAAATAAAGTAAAAGCGATTATGTTTCAAAAAAATGAAGGAGAACTTTCTGTTGATGGGATCAAACTTGGAGAAACTCTTCAGGGGCAAAAGCAGACATTAGAACAAAATTATAATTATAAAAGTTATTTATTCCAAGGAGCGAAATTCGATCTCTATAATAAGAAAGATGGCAACTATGTGTTAGGATTTGCCGTTCAAGAAGAAACAAATCGAATTAGTGGCATTTTACTTTATATGAAAGAGTATGAAGATACTGTATTAAAACAAGGTTTAGGTAGTCAAAACGGAGTGGAATGGGAGTATACGGGATTCATATTAGAAGATAGCGACAAACAATATATAGAGAAAGAGACATTGGAAAAAATATCAGAACGAGAATTGATACTGGCAAAAAGCGAAATCTATGCAAGATATGGGTACCAATTTGAAGATGAAAACATACAAAGAGTATTCAATCGAACAGAATGGTATGAGCCAAAACAATTAAAGGATGATTTCTCAGAAAAAGATATGAATCCATATGAGCGAGAAAATATACGAAGAATAGAAGAAGTGATACAGGAAAAGACTGGTTCTTAGGGACTGGTCTTTTTTTATGTTATAGGAAATTCCTCGCAAAGCGAGTTATCCTATAACATAAAAAAGCACTACGTGCGAATGATGCGCAGCTCGCAAAGAAGATAATTTTGCTTCGTAAATTGCTCGCGCGCGGCAAAGTATGCATTGCTAGAAGTAACTTAAAGTCACGAAGAGTGTGCAATGCACACTTTGTCCTATCAATACCAGCACAGAATTTTTTACTTTTGATATAGGGATATACGGGACTAATTTCTAAGTATCCACAAAGGAGACGATCTTTTCTGATTTTTATCATACAATAGTAAGGAAATTAAAAAAAATATATGATAAGGAGAAGATTATGAAAAAGTATGGTAAAAAAGCACTTGCCTTAGGTTTAGTTGTAGGAATGGCAGTATTTTCTTTTCCGGTTTCGGCTACAACAAAACCTACCTTAAGTAACAAAACAAAAACGATTGCAGTAGGAGACACCACGACGCTTACCGTTCAAAATAAAGCAAAGAAGGCAACTTATAAGTGGATAAGCTCGAATAAAAGAGTGGCAACCGTAACACAAAAAGGAAGTGTAAAAGGAAAGAAAGCTGGAACAACAACAATTACCTGTGTTGTAACACGAGGAAAAGAAACGATACCATTAAAAGCTACCATTAAAGTATTAGAGTTAAAAAATGCAGGTAGTAAGATAATAGTAGCTGGAGAAAAAAGTCAATTAGCTGTGAATCCATACAAAGGTGCTACCTATCAATGGAGAAGTGACAATCGTAAAGTAGCAACAGTTGATAAAAATGGAGTTGTCACAGGGCAAAAGGTAGGAACAACAAAAGTACGCTGTATTGTAGAATCTAAGAAAAAAAGTTATATTGTGGAATATACAATCAAAGTAAATACAAAGAAAACAGTGACAACGCAACAGCAATTAAATGAAGCGCTGAAAAATAAAAAATTGACAAGCATCACAATTAGTACAAAAAAGAAAACGGATTTTACTATTTTAGATGGTACTTATAAAAATGTGGATTTATTCGTCAATGCTCCAAATGCAGACGTTCAAAATTATGGGGTATTCAAGTCAGTTAGCATACAAAGTATAAAGCCAGATACATGGCATGAGTATGCAAAAGGGAATACGATTACAGTACAGGCAAAAAACGCACATCTTGTTGTGGAAGAAATAGGAAGCGTTAATAAAATTGAGATTCCAACAAAAGATGCGCAAGTGGAATTAGAAATTAACGGAACTGTGAAACAAATGGTTGGGACAGAGAAAAGTGAACTGATTCTTACAAATAATGGAACAGTGGAGAAAGTGGTAGTGAAAGCTGTATCTAATCTTCAAGTAAAAGGAACAAGTGAGCAAGCAGTTCCAATTGAAATAGGAAAAAAGGCAGAGGGAACAAAAATTGATTCTGCTATACCTCTTCATGTTACAACACCAGTGAAAGCGGAAATTACATTACAAAAAGGAGCGGAAGGAAGCTCAATTGAAGTAACAAAAGAAGTAGGTGTAACCGTAAGTAATCAAACTGATACAAAAGTGACAGTGAAGACTCCAACAGGGGAAAAAGAAATTGAAGTCGGACAAACAATTACAACTAATCAAGAAGTAACGGAAGATAAAAACGATAATGTAAATAGTGGAGTGATTGGAAATATTACGGGTTCTAGTTCCACAGGCACTGTAAATGATCAATATGAAATTGCGGATTGGACAGTAGAAAAAGATACGTTATTTATTGGAGAGAAGATGGAGCTTATTTTTCTTATCAAAAAGAATGGGGCCTTTATAAAGGAAGATGATATTGATTTAGAAAAAATAAAAGTGGAATCCAATGAAAACGTAAAAGTTATAGATTATGGAAGTAATGGAGAAAAAGTGGGTGTTCTCATAAAAGCAATGAAAGAGGGAGAAGGGGTTCTAATGGTATCCTATGGAAATTCTATCGCAAAAACTTTTAAGTTCCAAATCAAGCAGTCAGAATCAACAGAACCAATAGAAACAATGGAATTGAGTGAATTACAAAATGCAATTTATTCTTGTGAAGAAAATGGAACATATGAACTTACGAAATATGTAACAATACCATCGAATGAAATATTGACGATTCCTGAAAATAAAACACTTGTAATTGCAGATAATGGAAATATAACAGTAGAAAAGGATGGAAAAATCAAGAATGAAGGGAATATTGAGACAAAGTCAAATACAATACAAACCTTTGCAGTGAAAGAAAGAAAAAGTAGTGTTCCGAAACTTACAATCAATTCCAGTGGAAATATCTATGTAGTAAGTGGCTCCTCAATTCAACTAGAACAGTTAGAAGATATTTCGGAAAATAGCGATAACTCTATTATTTGTTATCCAGGAGGGGAGATTTTTATTGGGGATAGGAAGTATGTTGGTTATGAGGATACTGCATTGATTCGATTTTCAGAAGAAGATTTAGAGGAAATGAATAGTAACAGTATGATCGGCTTTGGACGAAATGGGGATGGAGAAGTTAGTTTATTTATTACAAAGGAAGCTATCATTTCAGAAAAGGCAGAAGAAGGAGAGGTAGACTGTAACTTTATTTTAAAGGGAGAAGAGAATGGTAAGCAAAGTGGCAAGTTAACTCTTCCAAGTTTGGATGTCATTAATTTACAAGTTGGCTCTATTCATGCAGAATCTGGATCTACGTTAATCGTTGGTGGAAAAACTTATTTTGCTCCAACAGGAGTAGAGGAATCTGTTTTTACAGTAACAGAAGGTTCTGTTTATCACAATAGCAAAGGAATTACGATCTATTCGAGAGGAAATGAAGAGGGACTCATCTTTTGGGTATGTGGTGAAATTACAATAAATGAAGCTCTTTCTGAAGAAAATGTATTTTGTATGAAACGTGGAGCTTATATTAACGGAGAATTTGGTAGTATAAGTGGCACTTTAACGTTAAATCTTACAAGTGATGAAGAAGAAGTAAAAGTAGCGAAAAATTTTATAGTAGGGAAAGAAAACTACCATAGCGTTTATGTAGGAGAACAGAATAATCCATCTAATTGGATTTTAAAGGACTGATAAAGTTCATAAAGGAACCAAAAGAGGAAGAACCCGAATCTTTTGGTTCTTTTGGACTCGTATGTAAGATTCAAGATGTTTCCTGAAATGTAGAAAGGGTAAATTTAAATTGATCAGAAAGCATAATTTTTATATCATATAGGATTACTTTTTAATAATTCTGATAAAATGAATTGACCTATCGGAAATATTTAGTAACTTGAAATAGAGAGAATTTTTATATTCGTATATAATGATATATTATTGTATTGTGTGGTTATAACTTGATGACATTGTAAGTATTGGGGGGAATGAATTATATATATGAAGGATGAATTGATATCTTTTTATAATAATTACAGATAAAAATGTAATATGGTAAATATATTAAAATCAGACTGTGTAGAAACAAAGTGTATAAGTTTTAAATAGTATTTTCTCAACTTATACACTTTATTTTACAGTCATGTTTTAAATACAAAACGTTGCATATAGTGGTATTGTTTTTTTCTTATCTTCAAATCCAAAATTTTTAGTAGAAATCTTAATTGCATATTCCGGTTTATAAGTATCCATATAAACTTTTAAACTTTTAGCTTTCGTATTATCTGCAGATTTTACTTCAATTGGAATAATTTTACCCTCTCTTTGAATAATAAAGTCAATTTCTGCTCCTCGATCAGATTCCCAATAATAAGTTCGATAGTTATTACAAAGCAATTGATTTTGAACGTAGTTTTCTATCATTCCACCTTTAAAATCATTTAGCTCTTCCACCATATAGAGGACGTCGTTTGGTAATAAATCTTTTTTTGCACAGAGGAGACCAATATCTGATATATAGATCTTAAAAGCATCAATATCACGATAATTTTCTAGTGGTTTTTTGATTTGTTCTACTCGATATACTTGATTGACAATGCCAGAAAGGCAAAGCCATTCAATTGCATTCTCAAACTCAGAAGCACGTCCGCCTTTTTTGATGAGTTTATATTGGAATCTACTATTCTTTTTAGAAAGTTGAACAGTTATATTATCATAGGTTAATCGTGTCTTTTTGATTTCATTTGTTACATTATATTTACTCATATCACTTAAATAACTTGTAAGAATCATATTCTGTGTATTTCTAATAAGAATATAATCTTTGGTTTCTATAAACTGATTGACACATTCGGGCATTCCACCTACAACAAGATATTGGCGATAACGTTCTAATGCTAAATCGTGTAGTGCAGAAGGCATTTTTTCATCATGATAAAAGCAATTTTTTATGCGATCCACTAAGTCATCTTCTCCAAGAGCTATCATAAATTCTTCAAAATCCATTGGATACATTGTTTTGATATCTACTTTTCCAACGGGAAAAGAAAATTTTTGTCGATTTACAGCTACTCCAAGTAGGCTTCCAGCCACAATAATATGATAGTCTGGTGCATTTTCACAAAAATATTTTAACGAGGTTAAAGCCCTTTCACAAAGTTGAATTTCATCAAAAATAATCAAAGTTTTTTCTTTTATAATCGTTTGTCCAGAAATATGAGATAAAATAGGAAGTAAATAGGAGGGCTCAATGCTTTCTTCAAATGTATTATTTAATTTAGGAGTAGTTTCAAAGTTAAAATATGCTACATTTTCATAGTTCTTTCTTGCAAATTCTAAAATGGAATAAGTTTTTCCAACTTGTCTTGCACCCTGTAAAATCAAAGGCTTTCTATAGGGACTATTTTTCCAGTTTACTAAAAAATCTATTATTTTTCTATACATATGGTACCGTTGCCAAAAATCTATAAATATCTATAAATCTTATTTAATTCCCTGTTCTACGAGTCCGATTTTGAAAACTATAAATAATAATCTACTTTCGTTTGATATAACTCTCCGAGGGCGTAAATTCGGATACAACGCATCCTACATATTAGCATTATCTTGTTAGTGATATTATGCTAATTTATATCTTGAAAGATTGATACTTGCATTTAAAT
>JADIML010000014.1 GCA_017694765.1 Candidatus Scybalomonas excrementavium | reverse complement strand
GTATATTAATTTTGACAAGAAAAGTTGTCAAAATTATTTGATCTTGAAATGTATGAAGAAAGGAGAGGGTAGCTTTGCCATTATTCAACCGTTTAAAAGAGCACCGATCAAAATTAGGGATTAACCAAACCGAGCTAGGAAAACGAGTAGGTGTTTCAAGGCAGACAATAAGCCTGATTGAACGAGGTGATTATTCGCCATCGGTTTCTTTGGCTTTAAAATTAGCGAAGGTATGTCAAGTTTCTGTAGAAGATATTTTTAGTTATGAGGAGGATGAACTATGAGTAGAACAAATAAAAATTCTTATTTGAAATTGCTGTTGATTAGTGGAATTTCAGCTTTATTTGGTGGAATATTAGGAGGAGGTGGCTATATCCTTTTCTCAAACTCTGGTGATAAAATTAGAGTTGCTTTATCGAATGCTATGGTGCAGATTCAAAACTATATGTTACCAGCACTTATCTTGTTGACGATTGTATCTGTCATCATTGGAGAATATTCTTGTAGAAAATTGAAGTTTATTGGAGAGCAGATTCTTAAGACAGAAGATGAAGAGTGTGATAATTGGGAATATAAGGAAGAGAAAATAGGAGCTTTTGGAGTAAATATGAACATTTTATCACAAGTATTAGGTATTATGTTATTAGTGACTGGATATTCATCAAGCTATATTGAAGAAAATGTTGGAAGATTCCTATGTGCTTGTGTCATCTTTATGATCTGTGAAGGTTATGATAGTATTTGGCAAATCCGTTATGTAAAAATTACACAGCATAATCATCCAGAAAAGCAAGGGGATCCGACTTCAAAGAAGTTTCAGCAGCAGTGGCTTGATAGCTGTGATGAGGCAGAAAAAGAACGTATTTATAAAAGTTCTTACAAGACATACCTTATCATCAATAGAAGTATGCCTGTTCTAATATTTGGGACAATGATTTTACATTTATTTTTTGATACAGGGATTTTAGCAACTGTAGTTGTGGCAATTATGTGGATCATAGTGACTTTTTCTTATAATCATTCTTGTGTGACTTTGAGAGGGAATTATATAAAAAAATAAAAAATTAGATATTTTCCAATAAAAAAGATGGAATCGAATAGTAAAATCAGATTCCATCTTTTATCAATTATACCAAGCTAATCATTTAATTTTTGTAAAACTTCTTCAAGTGTTGGGAGTGCAGGAATTGCTCCACGTCTTGTAACACAGATAGAGGCTACTGCATTGGCAAAGGTTACGCAGTTACATAGTTCCTCAAAAGTGATGTCGGTAAGAGGTTTTCCAAGTTTTAGTAATTGGGAAGTGAAGCCACCCCAGAAGGAATCTCCTGCCCCAGTTGTATCTACAACTGTTGTTGGGAACCCAGCAATTTGGCAAGAAGATTCTTTTGTTTGTAAGAATGCACCATTTCCACCTAAAGTAACAACGACAATTTGAATACCCTGTTCTAATAGTGCTTTAGCAGCCAATTCTGGTTCTTCATAGCCTGTTAATAGTTTTGTTTCTTCATCTGAAATTTTTAAAATATCCACATGAGAAAGAGGAGCTTTCATTTCTTGAATCGCTTTTTCTTCTGATTCCCAAAGGGAACTACGATAATTTGGATCATAAGAAATGATAGCACCAGCTCTTTTGGCAAGGGAAATCGCTTCATAAGTTGCTTGGCGACAAGGTTCATTGGTTAAAGAAAGAGAGCCAAAGTGAAAGAGTTTCGTATGTTCTAAGAGGGAGTGATTGAGTTCTTCTGCTCGTAGCTGAGTATCAGCACCTGGTTTTCTTGCAAATGAGAAAACTCTTTCTCCATTTTCCTTTAAATCTACAAAGGCAAGTGTTGTAAATGTGTCTGGATCTTGAATCAAACCAGATACATCAACATTTTGCTGTTGTAATACTTCTTTTAGAAAGTCACCGTGCATATCTGCACCAACTTTTCCGATAAAAGCTGTTTGTAAGCCAAGTTTTGTAGCTGCGATTGCCATATTTGCAGGTGCTCCACCCGGATTTTGTTCAAAAAGTCTCATTCCAGATGGGGAAATTCCATGTTTTGTAAAATCAATTAATAATTCTCCTAATGCAACAATATCAAACATTTTTAATTCTCCTTTTCTCTTTTTGTTGTGCCACCGAATTCATACTTTACAGGAAGTAAAGTGAGAGTTGGACGTGTTTCTTGTTCATTAGAAAGTAAGATAGAAACACAAGTCTCGGCAAGTTCTTTGATTGGTTGGCAGATAGAAGAAACAAAAAGTTCTTCTTCTCCAAATTGGCGAATTCCATCAAAGCCAATAATTTGTACATCTTCTGGAATTCGATACCCTTTTTCTTCTAAAATCTTTTTTGCTTTAAAAGCATGTAAGTCTGTATTGGAAAAAATTCCATCAAAGTCTAATGTGTGATCCGAATGTTCGTGTTCACAAATAAAATCTTCTAGTTCCTTATCTACTTGGGCGAAAACATTTTTATCAAGGACAATTGGTGGAATGTTATATTTTTTACAAGTGTCAAAGTATCCATCTTTTCGCTTATCAGCTTCTCCGGGAATGGAGGAACTAAAGCGAATAAAAGCAGGTCGCTTGCATCCAAGTTCGATTAATTTTTCAGTAGCAATCACACCACCCATATAGTTATCAGAAGAAACCATAGGAGTAAAATTATTATCAAAATGTCGATCGAAGGAAACAAGAGGGATGGATTTTGATACGTAGTTCCCAATGTCAGAATAGGTAAGTGCAATAATCCCATCTACTTTGTTTTGAGAACAGAGATTCAGGTATTCAATTTCCTTTTCACGAATTCCATCGGAACAACAAAGCATTAATTTATATTTTCTTTGATAAAGAGCTGCTTCTATATAATGGGCAAGACCTGAAAAAAATGGGTTAATATTATCAGGTATAATAAGAGCAATAATATTTGTTCGATTCGTTTTTAAGCCCCTTGCATACGTATTGACTTCATAGTTTAGTTCTTTAATTGCCTGCTCGACTTTTAAACGATAGGAAGGACCAACAGGAATGTTATTGATAACTTTAGAAACTGTTCCAAGAGAAACCCCTGCTTTTTTGGCGACATCTTTCATCGTTGGAGCATTTTGATTTTTCATAATCGTTATGACATCTCCTTTCTCATTTTTTATCGTTTTGATTCTATATAGAATCTAGTAGAAAAATCCATATGAGAATCTATAAGAAAAACCTATAAATAGGGTATTTTTATTATACGGTAAAATAAGAGGAATTACAATAAAAATACTTGAATAATGTGAAACGTTTCACAAAAAAATATACAAAAATTTAGAAGTGTTTTTATATAAAATATACAAATATTGGTTTGTATACTAATTTTTAAAAAGATAATATTGACAATAGAAAAAATAGAAAGTAAAATGAAACCACTAAATTATGAAACGTTTCATATACAAAAATAGGAAAAAGAAACAGGGAGGAAAGGAGTGGAGAAATGAAACAAAAGAAACAAAAAGTAATGAATGGACGAGTAAGGAAACAAGAGATGGCGATGAAGTTACGATACATAAGAAATAACTGGCAGCTGTATATTATTTTCCTTTTACCAGCATTCCTTTTAACAATTATTTTTAAGTATATTCCTATGGGTGGTGTTTTAATTGCCTTTAAAGATTATAATGCGTTAGAAGGTGTTATGGGCAGTCCATGGGTTGGGTTTCGATATTTTGAAAGGTTTTTATCATCACCAGACTTTTTACAATATTTAATGAACACGTTGAAATTAAGTCTTTATGGGCTGTTATGGGGATTTCCAATTCCTATTATTTTAGCACTTTTATTAAATCGAATTCGAAGAGTGGGAATTAAGAAGAAAATCCAGCTTTTAATTTATGCACCAAACTTTATTTCGGTTATCGTTCTTTGTGGTATGGTTCGTATTTTTTTATCCCCAGTAGGACCAATTAATCATATGCTCGGTACAGAGGTTAATTTTATGACAATGCCAGAGGCTTTTCGTAGCATTTATATTATCAGTGGTATTTGGCAAGGGGCTGGTTGGGCTTCTATTCTTTATACAGCAGCTCTTTCCAATGCGAGTCAAGAATTGACAGAAGCAGCAGTGATTGATGGTGCTAACATTTTTCGACAGATTATCAATGTGGATTTACCAGCTATTAAAAATATTATTGTCATTCAGTTTATTTTACAGGCAGGTAATATTATGAGCATTGGTTTTGAGAAAGCATATGCGTTACAAACGGATATGAATATGCCAGCATCTGAAATTTTAGCAACTTATGTGTATAAGATGGGGCTTTTAAATGGAGATTATGGTTTTTCAACAGCAGTTGGTTTATTTAACTCTGTTATTAATGTGATACTGTTATTACTTGTGAATAAAGTTGTTTCAAAATTAA
Organism: Candidatus Scybalomonas excrementavium; assembly: GCA_017694765.1. Classification (GTDB taxonomy): domain Bacteria; phylum Bacillota; class Clostridia; order Lachnospirales; family Lachnospiraceae; genus Scybalomonas; species Scybalomonas excrementavium. Next base: position 6,623 of record JADIML010000014.1, on the reverse strand, counting down.
ATGAAGGTGAAGGAATATAGGAGGAAAGTAAGATGACAAAATATAAGCATATGACAAAAGCAGATAAGCTCCTATTAGCCGTTGGATTTCTTATTTTAGCAATTTTTGTAGTCAGTATTATTGTCCCAATTATTTACGTTGTCGTTGCCTCCTTTATGGATCCAACGATACTGCAAAACAAGGGGATTTCTTTTCAATTAAAAGATTGGACACTAACTGGATATAAACGAGTACTTGAAAATAAAATGATTTGGGTAGGTTTTCGAAACTCTATTTTATATTCCTTAGGATTTACGGTTTTTTCAGTTGCTGTTACGATTTTAGCTGCATATCCAATGTCTAAAAAAGAGTTTGTTGGAAGAAAGTTTTTTAATGTTATTTTTGTAATTACCATGTTTTTTGGTGGTGGATTAATTCCAACGTATTTAGTAGTAAGTAATTTAAATATGTTAAATACACCTTGGGCAGTTATTGTACCCGGCGCATTTAACGTTTGGAATATGATTTTAGCAAGAACATATTTCCAATCGATTCCAAAAGAATTAAGAGAGGCTTCTGCTGTTGATGGAGCGAGTGAACTTGTTCATTTCTTTAAAATATTGCTTCCGGTATGTAAGCCGATTATTGCTGTATTAGCACTTTATCAATTTGTTGGCATGTGGAATAGCTATTTTGATGCTTTGATTTATATTGATGATGCCAACTTACAGCCATTACAGCTTGTATTACGTTCTATTTTAATTCAGAATACACCAGAACCGGGAATGGTTTCTGATATACAGAGTATGGCAGAAATGGCAAAAGTAGCAGAGTTATTAAAATATTCAACGATTGTTATATCAAGTATTCCATTATTAGTGATGTATCCATTTTTCCAAAAATATTTTGATAAAGGAATTATGGTTGGTTCCGTAAAAGGATAAGAAAAGGAGAAGATGTATGAGAAAGTCAATAAAAAAAGCGATAGCATGTGGGTTAGTAGTAGCCATGGCGACCTCCATGATTGGATGTGGAGGAAAAGGAAGTAGTCAAAAAGTTAATGTATCTGGTCTTGATGAAAATGGCGAGGTAAGAGAGATTCAATTCCCATTACAAGAAGAACAAGAGTTATCCTTTATTACATGGGCAAGTTCTGATTCTACACAAAATCCAAATGAGCGTGCCATTTTCCAAAGACTTCAAGAAGATACCAATGTGAAGATTAAATGGACTTGCTATGTGCAAGATCAGTTTGGAGATAAAAAGAATTTAGCATTGGCTCAGGCAAAAAATCTACCAGATGGTTTATTTAATGCTGATATGTCAGACTATGATTTACTTCGTTATGCGAAACAAGGTGTCATTATTCCATTAGAACAATTAATTGATAACTATATGCCAAACCTTAAAAAAGTGTTAGATGAAAACCCAGAATATCGTACATTAATTACAGCAGAGGATGGTCATATTTATGCCTTTCCTTGGATTGAACAGTTAGGTTCTGGAAAAGAAGCCATTCAGTCTGTAGGAAGTATGCCATTTATTAATAAAAAATGGTTAGATGAACTTGGACTTGATGTTCCAAAAACAACGGAAGAGTTAAAGCAGGCATTAATCGCTTTTAAAGAAAATGATATGGCTGGAGATGGTCAGACAATTCCGATGTCTTTTATATTAAATGATGGAAATGAAGATATTGGAACATTATTAGGCGCTTTTGGAGAAGGGTATGGAGATATTCCAGAACATATTTCTGTAAGCAATGATAAAAAAGTTGTTTATACTGCGACACAAGATGGATACAAAGAAGGTTTAAAATGGTTGCATGAATTGGTAGAAGAGGGATTAGTAGATCCAGAAGTGTATACCCAAGAGTGGTCAACTTATGTATCCAAAGGAAAAGCAGGACGTTATGGTCTTTGCTTTACATGGGACTGTGCTAATATCGTGCCAGATATGAATGATTATGTGCCACTTCCAGCATTAACTGGACCAGAAGGAACAAAAAATGTTCCAAGAGCAAAAGGTAGTGATACAAGTGGTTTAGCAAGAGGAAGAGCAGTTCTTACAAGTAATTGTAAAGATACGGCTTTAGCAGCAGCATGGATTGATCAAATGTATGAGCCACAACAGTCTGCACAAAATAACTGGGGAACTTATGGAGAAGAAGGAAAAGCAAATATTTTTGAAATGACCAAAGATGGTATGTTAAAACATCTTGATTTAAATGGAGAGTCACCAGTAGAAGTTCGTAATGCGCAATGTGTAGCTGGACCTTTAGCAATTTTAGATAGCTACTATGATACATATGTAACTTGTCCAGATGATGCAAAGTATCGTCTTGATTGGATAAAAGATATTTATGTAGAAGATATGAATCAAGAGTATGTATATCCAAATATTTTTATGAGCCAAGAAGATTTAGATAAGATTACACCATATACAACTGATTTAAATAAATATGTAAAGCAAATGAAAGCTGACTTTATTATGAATGGAAATGTTGATGAATCATGGGATTCTTATTTGAAAAAGTTAGAAGAGTATGGATTATCTAGTTATCTTGAAATTATGCAAAGCAATTTAGATAATTACTTTAAAAGTTTAGAAGAAACAAAATAAAGAAGAAGTTTGGTTGGGGCTGCTACAAGAAAGTTGTTTGTAGCAGCCTTAAATCATAAAATAAGTGGGAAATTTAAGAATATGTAAAACGTATTTTTCATGTTAAATGAAAATGTAAGATAGTAAGAGAAAAAATGACAAGAAAAGGAGTGCTTACCTATGAGACAACAATCTAGTAATCTGTTACAAAAAGCAAGACAATACGAAGAAGAGAAAAAGAAGAATATTTCCGTAGAGGAAAGACCAGTTTTTCATGTGAGTTCACCAGTTGGTTGGATCAATGATCCCAATGGTTTTTCAGAATATCAAGGAGAATATCATTTATTTTATCAATATCACCCATATACGAACCATTGGGGACCAATGCACTGGGGGCATAGTAAAACAAAGGATTTTATAAAATGGGAATATCTTCCTACAGCGTTAGCGCCAGATGAAGACTATGATCATGCTGGTTGTTTTTCTGGAAGTGCAGTAGAAGTAGATGGAAAACATCTTTTAATGTATACAAGTGTGGAAGAAAGAGAGTTAGAAAATGGGGAAAAAGAAGTCAGACAAAGACAATGTATTGCTTTTGGGGACGGAGTGAATTATGAAAAGATAGAACAAAATCCAGTTATTACTGCGGATATGTTACCAGAAGGAAGTAGCCTTGTAGATTTTCGTGATCCAAAAATATGGAGAGAGGACGGAAAATTTTATGCAGTAATTGGAAGCCGTCATGCAGATACAAGTGGACAAATCCCACTCTTTTCTTCAGAAGATGGAATGCAGTGGAAGTTTGAAACGATTTTAGAACGTTGTAAAAATGAGTATGGCTCTATGTGGGAATGTCCTGATTTTTTCCAAATGGGAGAAAAGCATGTATTAATCGCCTCCCCACAAAATATGGTAGCAAAAGAGTTAGAGTTTCATAATGGAAACAATGCCATTTGGCTTGTTGGAACGTACGACAAAGAAAAGAAACAATTCGTAAGGGAATCTGTAAAATCCATCGATTATGGTTTGGATTTTTATGCTCCTCAAACCATGGAAACAAGTGATGGCAGAAGAATTATGATTGCTTGGATGCAGTCATGGGATACCTATATGACACCAGCCGATGCTAAGTGGTCTGGTATGATGACAGTTCCAAGAGAACTTACAATCAAAAATGGAAAATTATATCAGTTGCCAGTAAGAGAGATGGAACAATACTACACAAATACAGTAGAAATGAAACAAATTTCTATGGAAAACGAAACAAAACAATTTGATTCTATAAAAGGAAGAGTGTTAGATTTTTGCGTAGAAATAGAAGAGGGAGAGTATGAACAATTCTCTATTCAGGTGGCAAAAAATGATTCTTTTTATACAGAGATTAGCTATGAACCAAAGAAACAAGAACTTGTTTTTGATAGGACATATTCAGGAATTGATCGTGATATTTTATGTAGACGTGCAGCAAAAGTGGAAAGCAAAAATGGAAAAATAAAAATTCGTATTTTACTAGATCGTTATTCTGTAGAAATTTTTGTAAATGATGGAGAAACTGCCATGAGCAATGTGATTTATACAAAAAAAGAAGCAGAAGAGATTACATTTACATGTGAAGGAAAAGCTGTTTTCAATCTAAAAAAACATGAGATTCAGATAGAAGAATAAGGAAGATAGGAAAGGACTCGTTTTTGGGATTTTTTGTTGATTTTTTGTGACAAATTACATATAATAGAAAAAAGCAAAGAAGTTGATCCATGTAAGTGGATTGCTACTTTAAGTGCAAACGATTCATGTCAGTGTTTCACTACTTTGAATATGAGTTTTATATGTAAAGTGCCTGATTACGTTGAAGATAATCATTAATAGAAGTGTTTTGCAGCTTTAAAATACGAATTGTTAATTCTCAGGGAGATAAGTATCTTATCTCCCTGTTTTGTTACACTATGGAGGATAAATATGGAATTAAGGAGAGCATAATATGTCAGATTTGAGGGAAATAAGAAAATTATTTGATCATAGCAAAAATTTCTGCAAAAAAAGAACAGTGAGGAAAAAGGATGTTTTAATACAACAAGGAGAGGTATCAAATAGTATTTATTTTATTCAAAGTGGGATATTGCGGATGTGGCATAATGCAAATGGAGATGACATTACTTTACAGTTTTTTGAAGCGAATCAGGTATTAGCTTCTTGTGAAAGTTTTTATTTACAAAAACCAAGTAAATTTACATTAGAAGTGATTGAGAAAGGCGAGATATTAGAGATTAGCAAAATAAAGCTAAATCAAATACTTGAACAAGAACCTGAGATAAAGGAAATTTTAATGAAGTATATATATGAACGTTTTATAGAATATATGAATTTATTTTTATCCCGTATTAAAAATACACCAGAGCAAAGATACATAGAGTTAATTGAAAATTATCCAGATATGGTCGAAAAGATACCACATCACTATTTAGCTTCCTATTTAGGGATTACACCTGTTTCTTTTAGCCGAATACGAGCAAGAATAAAAAACAAGGATTAATTAACAATTGTTAATGCAATCGAGTATTTTACTCCATATAATTTAGAATATAAAATTTAATGAAATATGGAGGAAGACGAAATGAAAACAGTTGTAGTATATTATCATCCTTATAATAAAAGTTTTTGTCATGCTATCTTAGATCAAGTTATAAATAGTTCCTTGAAAGCTGGTCACGAAATAGACATCATTCATCTAAATGTAGAGAACTTTTGGCCAGTTATGACAAGTGAAGATTTGCAAGGGTTTGTAAAGCATCAAATGGTAGATCCACAATCAATTGAGTATGCAAAACGAGTAAAAAAAGCAGATCATCTTATTATGATTTTCCCTATTTGGTGGGAGTTGATGCCAGCTATGATAAAAGGATTTATAGATAAAATTATATTTCCAGGCACGTGTTATGAATATACACAATCTGGATTGGGCATGAGAAGTTTGATGCCTAATGTGAAAGTGACAATTTTTTCTACGATGAATACGCCAAAATTTATCTACCAACTGATTTACGGAAATGCATTAAAAAATGCTTTAGCAAAAGGAACATTTAAAAAGTCAGGAGTACAAAAGGTAAAGTGGGTTAGCTTTCATATGGTAAAAGGAAGTTCCGATAAAAAAAGAAAAGATTGGTTAAAAAAAGTAGAGAGACTCGTTACAAAAGGATAAAAAATGAAGCATTTAGAACATATAAATGGATGGACAGCATGGATAGCAACGATATGTATAGGAATTGTCTTAGCGAAATATATCTCAAAACGAATACATAAAAAATGGTTTGATAAGATTTTAATGAAAAGTCATAACATATTTGCTAAATCAAGCATTATATTAGGATGTATTCATGGAATCATAGCATTGTTGCAGTTTCATGCAAGGTTTTATATAGAGTATATAACAGGTGTGATGTGTTTAATCATTTTGTTCCTTATAAAAAAATCTTCAAAGTATCATAAGAGGAGACAATGGATCAATCATCATCGTATTTGGTCGCTTGTCCTAATACTTATGTTATTGATACATATTATTACTATATAAATACAGAATAAATGAAAGATAAATGATAAAATCAATACAATATAAATTCTTTGGAATGATATATTTGAAAATTTAATAGAAAAAATATAAAAATCCTCCGTTATAAGTCGGAGGATTTTTTTAATAAAACTTTTATACTTCCAGTCTTTTATGGTCGCATGAGAGTAAATTATGATTATATGAAAGTGAATATGGCGAGAAGAAATCAACTGAGTTTGGAATTTCAAAAGTATATACTCAATTTAAGCACAATATTATAAAATAAATTGGAAATAGACTTCTTTTTAGTATACAATAATATAGATATAAAGGAATAATGAATATGCAAGAAAAAAATAGTATGTACTTATAAAGACTAACTATTAAAAGTCAAGTCTAAAAATGAAATTTTTTGAATGAATTGTAGAAATGCATTTCAGATATAATGGAACCTTGAAAACTGCATGACAAAAAGAGTGTCATTGCTGGCACTCAAAAA
>JADIML010000152.1 GCA_017694765.1 Candidatus Scybalomonas excrementavium | reverse complement strand
CAAATGGTAGTTTCTTCATGTACTTCGGTCCTTCCTTTACTGTTGTAATTTTTCAGAATCTTTTATCACTTATCATACAATATATAGAAAAATACTTTTCTTGTCAAGATTATAAAAATCAATTCCATCGTTTATTGTTTCAAAGATTCAAATTGCTTTATCTCCCAAAAAACATGTTTGGATAATAATAAAATGGCAATCAAGTTTGGAATTGCCAAAAGCCCATTTAAGTTATCTGCTAAATTCCAAACGGTTTCTAACTGCATCGTACAACCAATCACTGTACTTCCACAATAAACACCTTGATATAACGGTACCCATTTTGCACCAAATAAGTATTCTACACATTTTACACCATAATACGACCACCCAACTAAGGTCGCAAATCCAAAGACGATGACAGACATACTAATAAAAGTGCTTCCTTGTATTCCAAAGACAACTTCAAACGCTTTTGTCGTTAAAACAATTCCATCGCACTCTTGAAATCCATCATATGCTCCCGTTGTTAATATAACAAGAGCCGTCATCGTACACATAACAATCGTATCTAAAAATACTTCTTGAATCCCCCAAAATCCTTGAATCACTGGTTCTTTTACATCGGATACTGCATGGACAATCACAGAACTACCAAGTCCTGCTTCATTGGAAAAAATGCCTCTTGAAATTCCTACCATCATAGCTCTTTTTACTCCATACCCAAGAATTCCTCCACTGGCAGAATGAAAGGAAAAAGCTCCTTCAAAAATACGAAATAGAGATGGAACAATATTTTTATAACATATGACTAAGACAATCATCGCTCCTACCATATATCCAAGTGCCATAAACGGCACTAATTTTTCTGTGACAGCAGCAATTCTTCCAATCCCTCCTAAAATAACACAAGCAAGTAAAATCGCCAAACAGACACCTATCACGAGCGAATGACCACCAAAGGAAACTTTAATAGCCTCTGCTACCGAATGTGCTTGTGTCATGTTGCCCATTCCAAAAGAGGCTAACATGCAAAGAAGCGCAAATAGAACTGCCAATAGTTTGGAATGTAGCCCTTGTTCCATATAAATCATTGGACCTCCCATCCATTCCCCATCTCTATTGCGATACCGATAGATAATCCCTAAGGTTTTTTCTGCAAAATTAGTCATCATTCCTACAAATGCACTGACCCACATCCAAAAAATAGCACCAGGACCTCCAGCCGTTAATGCAGTGGCAACTCCTGCAATATTTCCAGTACCTAATGTACCTGCTAAAGCAGTACAAAGAGATTGAAACTGTGTAATCGATTTTCCTTGTTGTTCCTTTTCCTGATCCATTTCTCCTATCATAGAACCAAATGTTTCCTTCATCCATATATGAAATCCTCGAAACTGAAAAAATCTTGTACCGATGGAGAAATATAGACCAGTTCCAAGAAAAATAGTTAGCATCCACGGTCCCCATATAAAATCATGTAAGATTGTATTCCACTGTTCCATTCCTTACTCCTTTTCCCTTTCTTTCCTGCTTATTTTCTGAATCGCATTCGTTGTTTTCTATGCTTTTTTTACTATCTTTTTTAATACTTTTTTACTTTTCCTTTACACTTTCTTTCTGATACATACAATATATGGATTTTTCTAGGAAAAAGAACAGGGCAATAAAAAAAAGCCATTTTATGACTTTTTCTGACATAAAATGGCTGTTTTCCTTTCAATCATTATCTTTGGTTTGCTGGCTCAATATTAATATTTTTTCCTTTGATTTTTGCATGTTTCATTGCATTTAAAACATCATGTGCAAATTCTTTTGGAACTTCTACAAATGTATATTTATCAAACATATCGATACATCCAACTAATTTTCCTGGCATACCAGATTCTCCAGCAATGGCGCCTAATATATCTCCTGGACGAACTCTTTGATTTTTTCCAATGTTGATGAAGAGGCGAACCATCCCTTCTTCTGCACCTGTATTTTCAAAATCCTGATTTGCCTCTTCGGTTGCTACTTCATTTTCGCCCATTACCATTTTTAAAAATGCTGCTGCAAGATCAAGTGTTGTGTAATCATTGACATTAATGGCTTCTTCTATCATTTCTACATATGGTTCTAATCCACCAGCTTCAATGGTTTCTGAAATATTTTCAAATACTTTTGATACTCTTGCTTCTGCCACATCACTTACAGATGGGATTGGTTGTGCTTTAATTTTTGTCTTACAATAGCGTTGAATTTCTCTTAATTTATATAATTCACGACCAGATGCAAAAGAGAATGCAATCCCTTGTCTTCCAGCACGACCTGTTCTTCCGATACGGTGTACATAGTATTCATCGTCTTGTGGAATATCATAATTAAATACAGCATCTACGTCATCTACATCAATCCCTCTTGCTGCAACATCAGTAGCAACTAAGATTTCTGTCTTTCCATTACGGAATCCATTCATAACACGATCACGCTGACTTTGCTTTAAGTCACCATGAAGTCCTTCTGCAAAGTATCCTCGTCCTTGTAATTCCTCAACAAGTTCATCTACCATACGTTTTGTATTACAAAATACAACGGAAAGGTTTGGATTATAAATATCAAGTAATCTTGCTAAAATTTCTGGTTTATTTTTTGGACGCACTTCATAATAATATTGTTCGATGTTTGGAACTGTTAATTCTTTTTTCACGACTTTTACAATCTGCGCGTCTTTTTGGAATTTCTTTGTAATATCCATAATTGGTTTTGGCATTGTTGCTGAGAATAAAATTGTCTGGCGTTCTTCTGGAACTTCACTAAGAATTGTTTCAATATCTTCACGAAATCCCATATTAAGCATCTCATCTGCCTCATCTAACGCTACCATTTTAACGTTAGCAAGTTTCATTGTTTTTCTTCTCATATGGTCCATGACACGACCTGGTGTTCCAATAATAATTTGTGTTCCAGCTTTAATAGCACGAATCTGTCTTGTAATGTCTTGTCCTCCATAAATTGGAAGCACTTTAATTCCATGTAAATACTTAGCTAATTTTCTTAATTCATCTGCTACTTGAATTGCTAACTCCCTTGTTGGACAAAGTACAATAGCTTGTAACGATTTATTTTTCGGATCAATATTTTGAAGAATTGGAATTCCAAAAGAAGCTGTTTTTCCTGTACCTGTCTGTGCTTGTCCTACAATATCTTTTCCTTCTAAAATAATTGGAATTGATTTTGCCTGAATTGGTGTTGCTTCTTCAAATCCCATATCTGTAATTGCTCGTAATATCTCTGGTTGAATTGCTAATTGTTCAAATTTAATTGTTTCCATTGAGTTTCCTTTCTATCTCCACTATATATGCAATATTAATATTATGAAAATGGCTCATTAAGAGGAATTTCCTATAACATAAAAATAACATAAAAAAGCTCCTAGATCTCGTCGTCTAAGAGCTTTATCTTTTCTCTTTCCATATTTGTATATACTAACACAAATATTAAATTATTGTCAAGAAATTTGTTTCTTATGAAAAAATCGATAGGATAAAATCTTGTACTCTCTACTTTGATTCCATTTTATAAATATAAAATGTATTTTTCCCTAATCTTTTTGCCATATACATGGCATTATCTGCATTTTGATATAAGGCACCATAAGTCGCTAGTTCCGTAGATACTACAGCTACCCCTATACTGACCGACACTTGATACTTCTCATAATATTCCAAAAGTGCATGTCTTGACTGTTTTAAAACTAAATTGCATTTGGACTGAATTGTTTCTTCACTTAATGTATCTTTTATGAATACAACGAATTCATCTCCTCCCATACGCGCTATAATATCTTGTGAACGAAAACAATGTCTTAAGCAATCTCCAAATCGTTTCAATGCATCATCGCCTGCTTGATGTCCTTCATTATCATTAACTTTTTTAAAGTTATCTAAATCAAATAACATCATAATTCCTTGATTCGGCTGAATGATAAGACTTTTCTTCATTTCTTCTTCCAATCCAAGTCTATTATATAAGCCTGTCATAGAATCACGTTTCATCTGTTCTTCTACTTGTTCTACTCTCTTAAGCTCTTTTGTCTGATCGAGAATAACTCCATAAAAACCTTCGCCTTCTCCTAGTGTATCGATACTAATATAACGACCACTATTCAACTTAATATACCCTTCGTCATTTTCTTGTTGGCGAATCTTATTAATATAGTTTTTAAACTTCTGACAATCTTTGGAAATATCTTGTAGAGTTTCATCTTGTATTTCTAAAAGATTACAAATGTTCGAAGAAAAAACGACTTTATTCACTTCTTGAATACATTCAAAAATTGCAACATCTGGATTTAACCGTTCCACTAATTTCATAAGACGTTCTGATGTATGATTATAGGCTTCTCTCCAATTTTCAAGAATAATACCTAGCTTTTGTAATTCTAGGCTTTTTACACTATCAAATGAACTATCCACATCTCCTAATAATACTTTGTGAACTGTTTTATCAATATTTTCCAAATCCGAAAGAATATATTTCTTAATGAGTCGCTTTAACATGAAATAAATAAGAATTAATATAACGAATAAAATTCCACCCATAACGATCAGTTCCATAACTGCATTGTTATAAGTCTTTCCAACTGTTGTCCATACACCAAAAATATAGTGATCGCAATGTTTTAATGTCAAATATTTGTACTTTCCATTAATTTTAGCCGGTGACCAGTGATAGTTTTTTTGTAAATGCTTTAAAAATTCTTCTGGTGTTTCTCCTTCTTTAAATACTAATTCTTGTTTATTATTTTTCGTAATAGATAATAATTCTCCAGAAGTAGCATCTACAGCAAAAACACCCTCTTCTTTATCGGTTGGAATACTTTTAATTAAAGTATCGATGGTAAAAGCAGAAATTGTTTTTTCATAGACCTCCATTGCTACATCTAACTGAATAACAGAAATTCCAGAAATTTTAGATTTTACTCCTATAAAAATTCTTTTCTCACCTGTTATAATACTCTTTCTCCCAATAGAAATAGCACGCTCTTCTTTCCCATCAATCACTTTCCAAAAATCCGATGCTTCTTTATTTTCCCTTAAATTTAATCCAATGGATTCTTCCGATGATGAAACAATAATAACTCCGTCATCAGATACAAGATGAATCTTATTAACTTGCATGAGTGTTACAAGCTTTTTTAACTCTTCAACCGTAATGTCTTCCAGAGACATTTTCTGTAGTGCATATTCTACTGCTTCTGCACGATTAAAATAATCTTTTTCAAATAATGCAATATTATTAGAAAGTCCTTCTTTGGAATTCTCATACTGTCTTACAACATCTTCTAACATCATTTCTTGTTCCTTTAATGTGCTTCCTCGTAACCCATCCATTCTCAAAAAAGAAATCACAATAAAAACAACAAAAAATAGAACAAAAAATATTGTCAACATTTGGAACCCAATCAAACTCTCTAGCTTCTTTTTATGTTCTTCTTTCATATACTCACCTAATATTTATAAAATGATCCATACACCTTCCCATGAATCATTTTCATGTTCTTGAATCCAAACATTTTCCTTACTAGACTACATGTATTATCATACTATAATATTTTTTTCTTGTCTATGCGAAAATGCTTATATAACAACAAAGAAGACTACTCCTCTTTTGAATAGCCTTCTTTGTTTCTGTCAAATTGTTGGATTAACCGTTGCTTTTGTTGTCTTGTCATCTGCTTAATCTGATATTCTCGCTTCATGGCTATCTGCTTTGTTTCATGACACTCATAATACACAAGGCGAACTGGTCGTCTTGATCTCGTATACTTTGCACCTTTTCCTTCATTATGAACTTTCATTCTCTTTTCTAAATGATTGGTCCACCCTGTGTATAATGTTTTATCTTCACATTCCACAATATATGTATAATTGATACTCTGCTTCTTCATTTCTTTCACTTTCTTTCCTATTGCTTATAGACGATTTTTTATTCCATCATCCATTATAGGATATATTCTTTTTATCGTCTATAAGCATAGCAAGAATCTATTTAGAAGCAGCCGATTAGAATACGTATTTTATTCAAAAACCTTGATAAAGTGATAGATAACGCTAAAGTAAAAAACTCGGTTGCGAATTTTTGTTTTACTTTATTATCATATGCGTATTGTTCTAATTGGTTCTTTTACTCTAAATATTTCATAGGATTCACTGGTTTATCATTTTTATTCATTTCAAAGTATAGATGATTTCCTTCTAATGTGAAAAATTCCGTAACTTTTGCAACACGTCCAATTAGGGCATCTATTTCTAATACATCTCCCTTTTTACATGTTACATCTTTTAATTGACCATACTTGATGCAAAAATGATTTCCAACATCTACAGTGACTGTCGTACCGTATTTAGATGTTTTCTCCACATTGATAACTTTTCCTTTTGCAATACTTTTAATATCTGCACCTTCTGATGCTTGAATCATCATTCCTGGATTACACTGGTATTGATCAAGCGTTTGAAAATAAATAGTAGAATCCATACTAAATGGTAAAATTACATTTCCAGAAATGGGCCACTTTAATTTTGTCGTTCCATCATATGAAATGTTATCTTCTGTCTTTTTTACTTCTTTTTTCTCTGTTTTAATTGCACTATCTCCAACTACATTTGTTCGTTCTAATGGTTTATTGGTACTCTCTTTGATTTGTTCTGTAGTTGTTTCAAAAAACTCTTGTTCTTCTGATTCCGTAGACAGTGGATTGTTATGTTCTTCTGATACGTGTTTACTATCTGCTAATTCCACTTTTTTCATTTGATCTTGCATTCTATTTGTATGCATTTGATCAATGGTTACAAAAGTTCCTAACGCTAAGATTCCAAGTACAGCAACGACACCATAGAAACTTTGTTTTTGCGTAGGAGATTTCTTATTTTTTTTCATTCTCATCACCTCTGGTAATAGCATTACCAGATTCAGTGATTTTATTCAAAGCAATTTCTTTATAATAATACTGTAAAATTTCCTGATAGGAAGCTCCTGATTTCGCCATTTCATTGGCACCATATTGACTAAGTCCAAGCCCTCTTCCTTTCCCTAACGAAATAATACGAAGCTGCCCCTCATAATCTTCAAAATAGAAATTGGTAGATGGTAAAGAAAACCATTCCTTCCACTCTTCTCCTGTTATCTCCTTTTTCCCTAAAGATAACTTTACCACATATCCTAACTTTGTTTTTGATTCAATTTGTAAGTTTTCCTTTATCTCATCTTCTTCTACTGTCACATTATGCTCCAAAAGGACTTGTTTTACATAAGAATAATCAAATTGTTGAATATTCATATAATCTTTCGATTCCACATCACCACTACTATCAACTGACTGTAAGTATGTAATTTCCTTTCCTAATAATTCTTTGGCACTAACGGTCGTACCAATACTAACAGGATGATAATAGGCTTCTATATACTCTCCATCATAAGTCATGTAGATACCTTTTGTACTAGATACTGCACTTTTTAATCTTGCATAATAATCACTCCAGTTTTTTTCTCCCCATTGCTTTTCCATTTCCTCTTTTGATAAATACGTAAATGGTAAATCTTTTGCATTGGTTGTCTTTTCTCTTTCCATTTCATTTAAAATATTTGTTCTTTGGATAATAGCTTGTCCTTTCAACGCTTCTATCTCATAATCTGCTGGAATTTGAGATGCCATAACACCAATGACGTAGTCTTCTAGATCAACTTCTCCTTGTTCACTCTCTTCTACTTGTATTTGAATCCCTGATTGGAATGTTTCTTCCATATTGCCAGAACCTGTTACTCCAGACATAATCATTGTTAATACATATGGAATGACTAACAACATCCCAATATAAAAAATCCACCGATATAAAGAATTTTGCATGGATCATCCCTTCCTATCTACTCATATTCTATTTAATATATGAAAGAGATAGGCAAGATATTCTTGATTAAACTAGTCTTATCCACATAGATTTCAGAGTACAATGCTACTTGAAAGACTTGATTATCTGGATTTACAAAATTTCCTCTTTGTTTTTCCAAAAAAGTATAGAAAAAGAAAAGTCTTTCTATCATGAAAATCAATGACTAGATGACTCCTCTTTTCTTTCATTCTTTGGTTATTCTTCTATGGAATTTTTACTTCTACTTTCTCTAACTTCCAAATATCTTTTACATATTCTTCAATGGTACGATCTGATGTGAATTTTCCTGCACTTGCTGTATTTAGCATTGCCATTTTTGCCCATGTTTTTTCGTCGCGATAAGCTGCATCGACTTTTCTTTGGATATCTGCATAGGACTCAAAATCTTTTAAAATAAAGTATTGATCTCTTTGTAATAAAGAATCATAAAGTGGACGGAAACGATCTGGATCATCTGGAGCATAAGTACCATTAATTAATTGCATAAGCACTTCTCGAACATTTTGATCCATGTTATAAATATCCCAAGGATTGTATCCCCCATTTCTCTCATAGTTCATAACTTCTTCTGCTCGCATCCCGAAGATGAAGGCATTTTCTTCTCCAACTTCTTCTACAATTTCTACATTAGCTCCATCCATGGTTCCCACTGTTAAAGCACCATTTAGCATAAACTTCATATTTCCTGTACCAGATGCTTCTTTCGATGCAGTGGAAATTTGCTCCGATACATCGGCGGCTGCAAAAATAAGTTCTGCGTTAGATACTCGATAATTTTCGATAAATACAACTTTTATCTTTCCTTTCACAGACTCATCGTTATTAATCACATCTGCCACAGAATTCATTAATTTAATAATTAACTTTGCGGTATAATAACCAGCCGAAGCCTTTGCCCCATATATAAAGGTTCGTGGCACAATGTCCATATCAGGGTGTCGCTTTATTTGATTGTATAAATACATTACATGTAAAATGCTTAATAATTGACGTTTATATTCATGAAGACGTTTTACTTGACAATCAAAAATGGAACGTGGATTTACTTCAATTCCATTATGCTCTTTAATGTAGTTGGCGAGTCGTATTTTATTTTGATATTTGATGTTCATAAACTCTTGTTGATATTTCTCATCTTCCACATATACTTTTAGTCTTCCAATGTGAGGAAGATCAGTAATCCACTCATCTCCTATTTTACTTGTAATCCAATCGGCTAGCAATGGATTTCCATGTAATAAAAATCTTCGTTGTGTAATCCCATTTGTTTTATTATTAAATTGTTTTGGATTCATTTCATAGAAGTCTTTTAGCTCCCGTTTCTCCAAAATTTCTGTGTGAAGTTTGGCAACTCCATTGACAGAATAGCTTCCTGCAATAGCAAGGTGTGCCATTTTTACTTGCCCATCATAAATAATTGCCATACTTGCAACCTTCTCTGGCTGATTTGGGTACATTGCTTGAATCTTTTCAATAAATCTTCGATTGATCTCTTCTACGATTTGATAAATCCGAGGAAGAAGTCTTGAAAATAATTCAATCGGCCATTTTTCAAGTGCTTCTGCCATAATCGTATGATTCGTATACGCACAAGTTTTACAAGTAATATCCCATGCCTCTTCCCAAGAAAGCTGTTCTTCATCCACAAGAATACGCATTAATTCTGCGACAGCAACCGTTGGATGGGTATCATTTAACTGAAATGTCACTTTGTCATATAAGCGATGAATGTCATTGCCCATCTCTTTAAATTTCTGCACAGCTCTTTGTACAGAAGCGGAAATAAAGAAATATTGTTGTTTTAGGCGAAGTTCTTTTCCTGCATAGTGATTATCATTTGGATAAAGCACTTCTACAAGAGTCTTTGCTAAATTTTGCTGTTCCACTGCCTTTTGATATTCTCCTTTGTCAAAGGAACTTAGATTAAAGGTCTGATCTGCCTGTGCATCCCATATTCTAAGAGTATTTACCACATTATTTCCATATCCAACAATCGGTAAATCATAAGGAATCGCTACAACAGACTGATATCCTTCTTGAATAAACTGATCTTTTCCATTGATATTACGAACGGTCACATACCCACCAAATTTTACAACCTGTTTGTATTCATCCCGTCTCATTTCAAATGGATTGCCATCTTTTAACCAGTCATCTGGTTTCTCTACTTGGTACCCGTCTTCAATGGCTTGCGCAAACATTCCATAACGATAACGGATTCCACATCCATAGGCTGGATAGTTTAATGTTGCTAAAGAGTCTAAAAAACAGGCGGCAAGCCTTCCAAGCCCTCCATTTCCAAGGGCTGGATCTGGTTCTTGATCTTCAATCACATTGAGATCAAATCCAAGTTCTTGTAACGCTTCTTTTACTTCCTTATAATAGGTCAAGTTAATCATATTATTTCCTAACGCGCGCCCCATTAGAAATTCCATAGATAAATAATAGACAACTTTTGGATTTTTCTTCTCATACTCTTTATGGGTTGCAATCCAACGATCAATAATATCATCTTTTACTGTATAGGCAACGGCTTGGTAAACTTGTGCCCAAGTTGCCTCTTCTAACTCTCTTCGATATAAATTTTTCACTTGATTTCTTACTTCTTTTTTGAATGCTTCTTTGTCAAAAATAATATTTTTCATCCAAACTTTTGCTACTCAAAATCATAGAAGTTTTGCTGTCGAACCTTAGATGCTTTGTACCTTTTCCCTTTGAGTAGATCTCCTTTCTCTACAACATATTTACAATATTTCTTTATTGCCACTTCTCTTCTTTCTATCGATAAAATGACAATATGGGAGAATGAGAGTTCTATGCCTTCTCATTCTCCCATATGTTTCCATTTTAAAGGATTTTCTCTATCAATTCAAGAAATTTTATAATTTTTCTACACCAAGAACAACTTGTTCTCCATTGATGTTCCATTCTTTTGTATAGCCATTTGCCTGTCCTAAAATAACTTCATCAGCTAATACATCTTCTTTAATTGTTTGTTCATTTTTCTGAACAATTTGTGCTACTTTTTCATTATTGGCAACAGAGATACGGATATGATCCATCACTTCAAAATCAGCTTCTTTTCTCATTGTCTGAATTTTACTAATGACTTCACGAACAAATCCTTCTTCTAATAACTCTTCTGTTAAGTTTGTATCAAGAACAACGGTAATTCCATTATCTGTTTCTGATACATATCCTTCTTTTTGAGTCATTTCTGTTAATACGTCTTCCATTGTAAGCTCTACTGGAGTTCCATCGATGTCAAGTTTTAATACACCAACTGTGTTTAAATCATCCATTGCTTTATTTCCATCGATTTCTGCTAACGCAGTACGGATTCCGTTTAATAATTTACCGTATTTTGGTCCAACTGTCCTCATCTGTGGTTTGAAAGAGTAAGTTGTAAATGCACTCACATCTTGTGTGAAAATTGCTTCTTTTACATTTAACTCTTCTTCGATGATCTGTTTGAAGAATTCAGGTAATTCTGTTTCTGCTTTTACAAACATTGTTCCGATTGGCTGACGGTTTTTAATATTGGCACCATTACGAGCTGCACGACCAAGTACAACAACTTTTAATACAAGATCCATATCTTTTTCAAGCTCTGCATCGATCCATTCTGTTTTTACTTCTGGGAAGTCACAAAGATGGATACTTTCTGGTGCATTTTTATCAATATTTCTCACTAAGTTTTGATAAATATCTTCTGTCATAAATGGAATCATTGGTGCTGCCGCTTTGATAAGTTCAACAAGTGCTGTATAAAGTGTCATATACGCATTGATCTTATCTTGTTCCATACCTTTTGCCCAGAATCTTTCACGGCTTCTTCTTACATACCAGTTACTCATGTCATCTACAAATTCTTGCATTGCTCTTGCTGCTTCTGGAATTTTGTAAGAACCTAAGTTGTCATCAACTGCTTTGATACAGCTATTTAATTTGGATAATAGCCATTTATCCATCACTGGAAGTTTGTCATAGTCTAATGTATATTTGCTTGGATCGAATTGATCGATTTCTGCATATAATACATAGAATGCATAGGTATTCCAAAGTGTTCCCATGAACTTACGCTGTCCTTCTGTTACAGCTTTTCCGTGGAAACGGTTAGGAAGCCATGGAGCACTGTTGATATAGAAGTACCAACGAATCGCATCCGCTCCATAAGTGGAAAGTGCATCCAGTGGATCCACTGCATTTCCTTTGGATTTACTCATCTTTTGACCATTTTCGTCTTGAACGTGCCCAAGAACGATAACATTTTTATATGGTGCTTTATTAAATAATAAAGTCGAAATAGCAAGTAAAGAATAGAACCATCCACGAGTTTGGTCAACAGCTTCTGAAATGAAGTCTGCTGGGAAATGGGATTCAAATACTTCTTTGTTTTCAAATGGATAATGCCATTGTGCAAAAGGCATAGAACCTGAATCAAACCAACAGTCAATTACTTCTGGAACACGGTGCATTTCTTTTCCACAATGTGGACAAGAAATCGTAACTGCATCAATATATGGGCGGTGTAATTCAATGTCATCTGGACAGTTATTAGACATGCTCTTTAATTCTTCAATAGAACCGATGGCATGTTGATGTCCACATTCACATTCCCAAATATTTAACGGAGTTCCCCAGTAACGGTTACGGCTAATTCCCCAGTCTTGTACATTTTCAAGCCAATCTCCAAAACGACCTTTCCCAATGCTTTCTGGAATCCAGTTTACTGTGTTATTGTTGCGGATTAAGTCTTCTTTTACCGCTGTCATTTTTACAAACCAAGATTCTCTTGCATAATAAATAAGTGGAGTATCACATCTCCAGCAGTGTGGATAGCTATGCTCAAAGTTTGGAGCTGAGAATAATAATCCTCTTTCTTTTAAATCTTTTAAGATCAATGGATCTGCTTTTTTACAAAATGTTCCAGCCCAAGGAGTTTCTTCTGTCATTTCCCCTTTGCTATTTACTAATTGAATAAATGGAAGATCGTATTTTCTACAAACACGATTATCGTCTTCCCCGAATGCTGGTGCGTTGTGAACAACTCCAGTACCATCTGTAAGTGTTACATAAGAGTCACAGATCACATAGTATGCTTTTTTATCTACCTTTACAAATGGGAATAATGGTTCGTATTCTTTGTATTCTAAATCTTTTCCTACAAATTTTTCTACTATTTCATAGTCTTCCCCTAAAACAGAAGATAAAAGCGCTTCTGCCATATAGTATGTTTCTCCATTGGAAACAACTTTCGCATAAGTTTCTTCTGGATTCACACAAAGAGCCACATTTGATGGAAGTGTCCAAGGTGTTGTTGTCCATGCTAAAATATAAGCATCTTCTCCAACTACTTTGAATTTTGCAACAGCAGATTTTTCTTTTACTTCTTTGTATCCTTGTGCTACTTCGTGAGAAGATAAAGGTGTTCCACATCTTGGGCAGTAAGGTACAATTTTATGACCTTTATATAATAATTTTTTATTCCAAATTTCTTTTAATGCCCACCATTCAGATTCGATAAAATCGTTTTCATACGTAACATATGGATTTTCCATATCTGCCCAGAATCCAACAACTCCTGAGAAGTCTTCCCACATTCCTTTGTATTTCCATACAGATTCTTTACATTTTTGAATAAATGGTTCTAATCCATATTGTTCGATCTGTTCTTTTCCATCAAGACCAAGAAGTTTTTCAACTTCAAGTTCTACTGGAAGACCATGTGTATCCCAACCAGCTTTACGGTCAATTTTATGACCTTTCATTGTCTGGTATCTTGGGATCATATCTTTAATAACACGTGTTAAAACGTGTCCAATATGTGGTTTTCCGTTGGCAGTTGGAGGTCCATCAAAGAAAGTATATGGTTCCCCTTTGGCTCTTTCATCAATACTTTTTTGGAAAATATTATTTTCTTTCCAAAAGTTTTCAATTTTCTTTTCTCTGTCTACAAAATTGAGATTGGTTGATACTTTATCGTACATATTTCCTACTCCTTCTAAGCCATATAGGCTCTGTGCTACGGTGGTAAAACAAAAGATATTCAAATTTTCCTATAACATAAAAAAAATCCCCCGTCCCGAAAACAGGACGAGGGTACTATAAAAACGGCTCGTTCAACCACCTATTTACATACTGTCATATGCGTTCCATATAACGGTGGAACCCGATCACATCTACTAGAAATTTCATCATCATTCCCTATGAAATTCCATTCAATGGATAACTCCAGAGTGATTTTCAAAAAACGATACTAAGCACTGGCTCTCACCGTCCCAGCTCGCTTTTGCCGTTCTTCGTTTTCCTACTCTCTCTATCAAAGTCTGTCTTTTTCATGAAGTTTATTCATTTTTTAGTTTATTATAAAAAAACTTCCTTGTCAACTGTTAGAAAGAGCAATTATTTGATTTTTTATCTTTCTTTTTCTTTTTTCCAAAATTGTTCCAAACAATGTTTTGTTGTATTAACTGTAACTGTATAGTATTTTGTCCATTCTCTTGGAAATAACTGCTGATACTCTCTTTGTAAAAACCGATCGTCAAGCAATACGATAACTCCTTCATCTGTAGACGTTCGAATGACTCTGCCTGCTGCTTGCAACACTTTATTCATGGCTGGGTATCGATACGCATAATCAAACCCATGATACCCTTTTTCTTCATAGTGTTGTTTTAACAATTCTCGTTCTTGGCAGACTTTTGGTATTCCTGTTCCAATAATGATAGCACCAATTAGTCGCTCTCCAGTTAGGTCGATTCCTTCTGAAAAACTTCCTCCTAACACACAAAAAGCGAGCAATGCTTTTTTCTCATTGCTTTGAAATTTTTCTAAAAACTGCTCCTTTTCTTCTTCTAACATTTCTGACTGTTGAAGGATAAGATTTGCTTTATAAAAAAGACCTCTCTCCATCGCCACTTCATACACTTCTTTCATATATTGATACGATGGAAAGAAAATCATATAGTTTCCAACTTTACTATCAATGATTTGATCGAGATACCAAACAATTTTCTCATATTGTTCATACCCTCTCTTTATATAACGGCTTGTCACATCGCTTCCGATAGCTAATAATCTCTTTTCTTCTTCAAATGGCGAAGGAATATAAACAGCATAATCTTCCTCTTCGTTGGAGAGCATTTCCCGATAATATGGAATAGGCAACATCGTGGCAGAAAAAAATATCGTACTCATTCCAATCTCTAAATATCGCTTTAACTGATTCACTGGTGTCACACAAAATAACTTAATAAAAAATTTCTCTTCTTCCCAACCAACATAAATTTCATACGTATCATCAAGTGTTTCATGAATGTTCAAAAAATGACGTATATTTAAATAAAAAGCAACGACTTCCTTTTTCTCTAGAAATTCCTCTTCTTCCTCTAAATAGGAATCAAGTTCTGTGGAAATTTTCAATAACGTTTCTATAAAAGACGAAATACTAACAATTGTTCCATTTGGATTTGTATCCCTTTGTTTTTGCCAAACTTCTTCCCACACATCAAACTGGTTAATTCCTTGATTCATTCCATGATTTAATTTTCGATATCCTTTCTTCACCAACTGCTTTACTTTCAAAAAATCTTCTCGATATAAAATAGCACTATACATCGTTCTTGCTCGTTCGACTAAATTGTGGGCTTCATCGATTAAAAAAACATATTCTCCTTGTTTTCCCTCGCCAAAAAAACGCTTTAAATGGGCATTGGGATCGAATACATAGTTATAGTCTCCAATCACAACATCACAAAAACTGCTCGCATCTAATCCTAGCTCAAAAGGACAGACTTCATACTGTTCTCCATATTGAATTAAACATTCTCTCGTAATATTTGTTTCATTTGTTAATAATATATATAAAGTTTCATTAATTCGATCAAAATGACCTCTTGCATAAGGACAATCAACTGGATTGCAATTCACTTCTTCTAGTGGACAAATTTTTTCTTTTGCTGTTAAGACAATAACCCTGACATCTGCTCCTCGCTCTTTTAAAATCTGAACGCTTTGGTAGGCGACGGTTCTCGTGATTGTTTTTGCTGTTAAATAAAAGATTTTTTCTGTAACCTCTTCTCCTAATGCTTTCATGGCTGGAAACATCGTAGACATTGTTTTCCCAACTCCTGTTGGTGCTTGTAAAAATAATTTTTTCTTTCTAAAAATAGTTCGATAGACGGAAACTGCGATATCTCTTTGTCCTTTGCGATAATCAAATGGAAACTGTAAAGGTTTGATAGAATGATTG
This sequence comes from Candidatus Scybalomonas excrementavium, assembly GCA_017694765.1. Classification (GTDB taxonomy): domain Bacteria; phylum Bacillota; class Clostridia; order Lachnospirales; family Lachnospiraceae; genus Scybalomonas; species Scybalomonas excrementavium. The sequence continues at coordinate 5,062 of JADIML010000152.1, read as the reverse complement.
CGTTGTTCTCTTGCCTTTTCTACAAGCATTCCCCATTTCATATACTCTTCTAACAGTCCTTCAAACCATTCCTCTAGTTGGTTCACCGTAAAAACTGTTTGAAATCGTTTGAGCTCTTCTGTTTCTAAGTGGCAATATGTCATCTGGATGACTAATTCTTCGATGTTATGCTGTCTGGAATACATATAACCATAACACATGGCTTGGGCTTGATGAACTGGAACTGGCTCTACGATAGTATCTAAATTTCGATAAACACCTTTGATCTCATCAATCAGTACCTCCCCATCTTTTACTTGGATTCCATCGGCTCTTCCTTCTAAACAAAATAAAAATCCATTCTTCTCTACTTCATATTTCATCGCTACTTCGGCTTGATAACTGCTTCCCATCTGCTTTTGTATGTTACGATGAATTTTAGCCCCAGCTTGCATCGCCTCTTTATCACTACCACCTCTTCGATTATCAATATTTCCTGATCGCAATAGAAACTCTACAAAGTTTCGCACTGATACTTTTATTGTACGTCCATTTACTTTTATCATTTCATGTCCTACTTTCTATATCCCAAAATATCTCCGTTCTCTTATTCATGCCTCTATATCCTTTCTATTCTTTGTATTGTATCATATGTAAATGATCGATGCAAAAATCTTAGACTTTACACTACAACTGCATAATAATGTGTGCCATGCTAAAAGTAATGGAAAGATTTCTTGCCTAATCGACTATAAAGTGGTATAGTAAATCGGGCAACTGTCAACCCTATATAAGAGAATCTATAAAAAGAGAACGATTTATAAGAAAGGATTATCCTATGTTAAGAAGAGAATCAATTCCAAAAGATCCTGTTATTCTTCTCAGCTTTATCAATACAAAACTAAGAGATAAGTACCCATCTCTTCATGCTCTATGTGACGATATGGAGCTAGAAGAAAATGACTTAAAACTTATTCTTGGAACACTTGACTATGAATACAGTGAAGAATTAAATAAATTTATATAACAATACGGGACAGTCACATTCAATCATATGACTGTCCCGTATTGTTATACTTTCGATTCATTTTCTATTTTCACATGAATGGCTTGTGGTCCTTTTGCTCCAACTGCTATTTCATAAGAAACTCTATCTCCTTCTTCTAGTCTTTGACCAGCTTCCAACTGCAGTTGACTTATATGGACAAATATTTCATGCCCCATCTCATCTTCCAAAAAACCAAACCCTCGTTCTTCATAGTATTCTTTTACAATTCCATATCGCATATGTTTACCGCCTCTCCTTTTTATTCTTCTTGCAATATATGAAGAGCTTGGTCTAAATATGCAACTGTTCTTTTTCTCTTAGCAAACTACACACTACTTAAGAAACGATACTTCTTAGTTAGAAGTAACAACATACTATGGAATTTCTTTTAACAGCTTGACTCTCTTTCTGACTCGTTCCATCCATGGTTTAAAAAATCCAAGTTTATAGAAATTATGAAATACAATTCCCAAAATCATAGCAAAAATAAAGCCCATAAATCCACCTAACTTCAAACCTACATAAATGAGAAATAGCGTAGGCAGTGGACGTAATCCAATACTATCCCCAAGAATTTTAGGCTGTAATAATTGTCTTGCTAATAAACAGATTAAATAAAGAATAAGAAAAATAACACCTGCTTGAAACTGTTGATCGACAAATTTAAAAATAGCCCATGGAATTAAAATCATACCTGTTCCAAGAAAAGGAAGCACATCCCAAATACTAATGACAACTGCTAGTAAAAAGGCATAGCGTTCTCCTTCTAATGCTAAACCAATAAATAAAATTACAAAAATAATCCCCATAATTTTAATTTGTGCCTTAACATATCCACCTAATGCCAAAAATATATGTTCCTTCACTAACAATACTTTCTCTTGAACGGATTGTGGTGCATATTTTTTACAAAATACAGAAATTTCTTCACGTTCTACTAGAAAAAAGTAGGCACTTAAAATCATGACAACTGAGCCAACTAAACCATTGGTTACACCTTTGGCAACACCACCTGCATATTGAATACTATTACCACCAATTCCTTTTACCCATTCAGTTAAAGTGCTCATCATCGTATCATAAATCTGTTCCCCTCTTGTGAGAAATGAAACATCTAAGCCAAATTTTTGTAATCGTGGTTCCATCCACATGTTCATCTTATCAAGTTGTATTTGAATCTGATCCAAAATAAAAGGCAGATCGTTTATTAAACTCTTTACTTGATGAATCAACTGACCAGTTAAGAAATAAAGAAGTCCTACAATAATCGCCAATGCAAGTATAATAATTAATGCAGAACCAAATTTTTTAGGAACTTTAATTTTTTTCTCTAAAAAATTACGTAATGGATTCGCTAAAATAGAGATGAGCCATCCTGCTACAAAAGGCCATAGGAAACCTAATAACTTAGGTCCTACATATAAAATTCCAACGAAAAAGAGAATGGCAACTATAAACTCCATCATTAATTCTAAATAAACTTCCCATCTTTTCATCAGTATCACCCCATTTCTTTTTACTAATTTTATTATAGCTATTTGAAATGGGAGATACAAGAAAAGATTTTTTTAAATTCCTGAATTTTTTATTACGATTTTTATTTCACCAGTTACTTTATTACAACGATATAACTGATAGGATAATATGTCCTCCTCTTCCACAACTGTTTCATTAGCTCCTCGTACTATATCATAGTATCGTTCAATACCAATCCTATCATTTTCTTCTACTAAAATAACTTCATGAATACTGCTTGGCAATATAAGCAGATTAGAATCTAACTTTTTCGCAAAATCCCAAACAACATTCGAATAACAAAGAGCAGTTGCCCCATTGATTTCCTTTGTATTTGTTAAAATATACATGTTTATTCGCCTTGGTTTATTTCGTGATATTGGCGATAAACTAGAAAATTCCTGAATTTTCGCTGGAAAGAGACGCTCTGTATTCTCTTTTGCTGCTGCAAATACTTCCTCTACTGTAACCCCCCATCGTTCCACTTCTTTATTTGTAATTAAAATTGATGAAACATCGTCTTCGGATTCTTCTACCATCCACCGAACTGTTAATGCTAGATCATTCCATGGCAAAAATGGTGTGTCCTTCCATAGCTCTCCATTCATTCCTAGATTCACTAGCCGAAGAAAGAGTCTATCCTTTCCTTCTTCAAAATCAAAAAAGGATTCTGGTACTTCTATGTTTTGAGCTTTCGTTTTTTTCCATACCTCAATCATATCCTCTACAATGTCCTCTAACTGCTTTCCTTGCTTCCATTGTTCATAAAAATTTCTTAAATAAATAACTGGATAAAATTCTTCCCCTTCTCTTTTTATCGCTAAAGCAGGAAGTTTTTGATTATTATTTTTCTTCACATCTTCAAAACAAACTTCTAACCCTTGTGTCTCTAGACAAATTGTTAATTTCTGCTGTACTGCTTCATAAAATTGTTGTTCCCCCATGTTATATATCCTTTCTTAATATACATGATTATATCATTTCTTTTATACCTTGTTTTACTTTCCTTCCACCTTCTCCTTTATGAACTCTTTCCATTCTTATCCAATTATACCATTCTTACGACTAGAATTCAATTATTTTTAATATTATTTTCAATTTATTATATCAGTAACAAAATAGCGTTTGGATGGTACCGTCTTCTCACATCTGCAGAAACGGTTTCTTTTATCAATGTCTCTTTTTTATTTCATCCAATCCATATTCTTTATTATCTTTTGTATCACAGATGTTGGTATTTGGAACACACATTCTCCCATATATCCTGGTGCCACTTCATATTTATTAAAGAAAATATTTAATTTTCCTGTTTCATCTATATAAAAGTTTTGGTTTTTCTGAATCATTTGAAAACTTTCTGAAGCTATTTCATTTTCAGATAGGAAGTATAATTTTGACTCATCTTCTTTCATTTGCTCTTGCATTTGCTCCTTAATATTTTGGCTTAACACTGCTATATAGTCAGCTCCATCTTGAAACAGATCACTTAATTCTAAAATTTTTCCTGTTTGTTTATCTAAAGTATAACATTTCGAAAAACTATCACTACTTCCTATTTCGATAATTGTATGGATGCGAATGGATAATAATTTCTCATTATCACATAAAATATCATAATCTGTCTTTACACTTTCATGCCCATTTTCCGTATCACCATATTCCTCTTTCATGGCTTTTATATCTTTTTCATATTGTTTTTTGATAGTTTCTGTATATTCTTCCATTTTTTGATTGAGGTTTTTAATAGATTCATGATCTCCCTCTACTTTTGGAGTGTTGATAGTAGCTTCCATAGTTCCTTCTTTATTTTCATAGGTACGAAATGTAACGACTTTTGAAATTGCTCCAATCACTGGAATTTTAGACATTGCATACGCAACTTGCTCTCCACTATTTGATAAAATGGTAATGGCAAGCACTGCTGCTACTGCTCCATATCCAACGGTTTTTGGAATAAATGTAAACACCTTACGTTTTCTCTTGTCTTGTTTTGCTTTTTTAATTGCTTCTTCGACTTGTCCTTTTAACTCTTTTGGAATTTCAATTTGCTCATATTCTTGTTTCATTTGTTCTAATTTCTGATTTTGTTGTTTCATGCCATTTCTCCATCCTTTGTTCCTAATTCTATTTTTAATTTCTTTAATGCCCGATATAGTTTTGATTTTATCGTGTTTTCTGGTTCTGCTAAAATCGTTGCAATTTCTTTTAATTTATGTTCTTCAAAATATCGTAAAACAATAATGCCTCTCTCTTCTTCTGAGAGTACACTTAAACTTTTTATCAAATCTACATCTTCATATTGATCTTCTCTTCCTTCTTCTTGGTATTCTTCCATACCAATAATTTCACGCTTTTGCTTACGGATTGTATCTAAAGCTGTTCGAACAACGATTTGATAAACCCAAGAAGATATTTGTTCTAGTTCTTTTAATCTCTCACTAAAACGAATTGCCTTATATACACTTTCTTGAACAACATCCATTGCATCCTCTCGATTTTTCATATAGCTATATGCTAAAC
>JADIML010000151.1 GCA_017694765.1 Candidatus Scybalomonas excrementavium | reverse complement strand
TTCTCAAATTCTTCCAAATGTTACTGCTTTACAAAATGTTGTATTAACTCCTATGACTTCTAGCAATGCACAAGCTGAATCTTTTGTCATTGGTCCACATACTTTATTTGGAGATTACCCTCCTAAGATTGCTGAATCTGAAATCAAACCTGTCAATGAAACTGGGGAAATTGTATTAAGTCGCGTTGTCATTCCTGAATTTGTCGTCGTACATGATGGTCCAATTAGTGATAGCTCCGCCCAAAACTATTATGTTCGATATCGAGATTATATTAAAAATGTAGCTTCTTGTGAAATTTATGCAACATGGTCAGAAAGTGCCATTATGGCAAATGTTTTAGCCATTATGTCTTTTACCTTAAACCGAGTATATACAGAATGGTATCGTAATAAAGGTTATAATTTTACTATTACTTCCTCTACTGCTTATGATCATAAATGGATACCTGGTAAAAATGTTTTTGATACGATTGACAGAGCTGTTGATGAACTATTTGGAAATTATTTATCACGTCCTGGTGTAAAACAACCGATTTTGACTCAATATTGTGACGGTAAAAAAGTTAGTTGTCCTAATTGGATGACTCAATGGGGCAGCAAATATCTAGGTGATCAAGGCTATACTCCTATTGAAATTCTCCGCTACTATTATGGTGACAGTATGTATATTAACACAGCAGAGGAAATTTCTGGTATTCCTTCTTCATGGCCAGGATATGATTTAACTATTGGTGCAAGTGGTCAAAAAGTACGCCAACTTCAAGAACAGTTAAATCGTATTGCTAGAGCCTATCCGTCTCTCCCTACGATATCAACCGACGGTATTTATGGAGAAGCAACTGCCAATGCCGTTCGTCAATTTCAAAGTGTTTTCGGTTTACCAGAGACAGGTGTTGTTGATTATCCTACTTGGTATAAAATTAGTGAAATTTATGTGGGCGTCAGTCGAATTGCAGAGCTTAACTAAAAACAGTATTTTTTTATCATATAAATAGAAAAGACATAATATAAAAATGATGAGAAACACACTTGGATTTCTCATCATTTTTTATTACAATAATATGAATTTTGAATTTTATATATTTTTATATTTTAATTCAAAACTCTCCTTTTTACTTAAATTTCTTGTATTACTTAGTCTAGCACTTTTAATAAATTTGCAACTTCTTTTTGTGCAACAGAACGCTGAAAACTATTATAACTAAAGAAAGCATAACCTTTTACAGCTTTTGTCTTTCTTCCATATAAAATTTGATCCCGTAAAATTGTTGTTTTATTTGCCCACTGACCACTATCTGCACTTGGATCACCTGCTTTATAAACTGGAATTCCAATGTAGAGATCTACAAGATTTGCTTTATTTAACCCAATCCATTGATTTACCATTTTATCATAGGCTGCTACTGGATGATTAAAACTCCAATAAATTTGTGGACAAATATAATCGACATATCCTTTTTTACTAAGCCATGTATCAATATCTACATAATATTCTGTATCATCTCTTAGGTTATTAATATTTCCTGCTGGACTAATTCCAAATTTCAAATTACTTCCTGCTGTTTTGACCGTTTTATATAAAGATTCTACAAGTGTATTTACATTTTCTCTTCTCCAATTTGCAATAGAGAGCTTAGAACCAGAACGATTATATTCGGTTGCATCAAAATTTGTCTTATAGCTACTTCCTAAAGCCGGATAAAAATAATCATCCATATGAATACCATCTACATCATATTTATCTAATATTTCCTTTACACCATCGACAATTAATTGTCTTACTTCTGGCACAGCTGGATTATAATAAAGATTTCCATTATAAGAAAGAACATATCGTTCTTTTCCCTTTGTAGAACGGAACTTTCTAGCTGGATTATCTTTTGATAGTTTTGTTACATCTGTTGTTCCGCTGGCTACACGATAGGGATTAATCCATGCTTCAATTTTTAATCCTCTTTTATGTGCTGCCTTTACAGCATATTCAAATGGATCATAACCTGGATTCGTTCCTTGTGTACCTGAAATATATTTTGACCAAGGGAAAATATCTGACTTATAAACAGCATCTCCAAATGGTCGTACTTGGAACATAATCGTATCCATTTTATAAGTCACACAATTATCAAAAATTTTATCAATTTTTGCCTTCCATTGAGCTTCTGTTTTCTTTTCCCATCCAAACTCTAGGTATGATACCCACATAGCACGTACTTCTTTTGTTTCTTCCACTGGTTCTTCTGGTGTTACAGGCGAATTTAATAAGAATGTTCCATTGGTATCATTTTGTAGAAAAGTTAATCCAAAAGCATCTGCAAGTGCTTTTCCCGGTACCATAACATAATTTGTTTTATTTTCCACTTTTTTAACAAGAATCAAAGGGGCATCCATTTCTTTTTCCTGCCCATTTACTAGCATCGTATCACTATTTGCTTTCATAATGACTGTCGTATTGTCTTTTTTCAATGTCATCTTAGAATTTTTATATGTATAAGTAATACCTAAATTTCCTTTGCTTGCAGTTGCTTTTGCTGGAATATAGGCTGTATCGTTTACTATCATACCTGGAAGGCTTGCATCTGTATTAATCTGTTTTCCATCTGTATAAATACTGTATTGAAGTTCCGTATAGCTTTGTCTTTCTCCATCATAAATGATTTCAAAAGCATCATCTTGCTCACTCTTTTCGTAGTCTTCGATATGAATAGTAGCATTTGCAGAATCATAATAATAATCAAAACCTAAATTTTCAGCTACAAATCGAGATGGTACCATAATTCTAGTTTTATTGCTCTTATTAAATTTAATAAATCGAGGCGCAATTGGTGCTGTTGTTGTTGCTCCATTCACAAGTGCTTTTGTTTTATTAATATATAATATCACTTTATTACCATTATGTTCAAATGTAATCGTTCTTTTGCTACTATTATAAGTAGAAGAAACTTTTAATGCCTTTTTAAACACTTCATAAT